>JBEGQK010000130.1:0-15032 GCA_041180985.1 Actinomycetota bacterium | reverse complement strand
CCCTCCGGGTCGACGAGGATGCCGTGCGTGTTCAGGTTGTGGGAGTGCCCGAGCACGTGCAGGGAGTGCGCCGCGTGCACTACATCGGTGACGCCCATGCGGTCCTCTGCCCTGTTCACCGACTCCTTCGCGAGCCGCAGGCCCATCGACGACCTGCGGGAGATGCGCACGGCGAGCTCCAGCGTCGCCGCCTCGAGGTCCGCGCGGGGCACGACACGGTTCACCATCCCGAGTGCCCGTGCCTCGTCGGCGGTGATGTCGTCGCCGGTGAAGAGCATCTCCTTCGCGCGGCGGGCACCCACCTCGAACGGGTGGCGGAAGTACTCCACACCGTTCACGCCGAACGCAACAACGGGGTCACTGAAGAGCGCGTCGTCTGCGGCGACGACGAGGTCGCACGGCCACACCAGCATCAGGCCACCGGCGATGACGCGGCCCTGCACCTGTGCGATGGTCGGCTTCGGGATGTTGCGCCATCTCTCGCACAGCCCGACGAACACCTCGCGCTCGGTCTGCCACCAACCCTCGATGCCGGGCAGACCGAAACCGCCGCAGCACCCGCGCGGCCCGTCATCGGGGACGACGATGGGCTCGGAGAGGTCGTGACCGGCGGAGAAGTCGGGGCCCTCGGCGGCCAGGATGATCACCTTCACCGCGTCATCCGCCGCCGCGCGCGAGAACGCATCGTCGAGCTCGTACAGCAACGCCGAGTTCTGTGCGTTTCGCTTGTCGGCACGGTCGAGCACGATCCGGGCGACGCCGGGTGCCGGGGATTCCTCGCGGATGAAGGTCTGCATGCACAGGACGGTAGCCCTCCCATCGTGGACAATGGAGAGGTGGACGGCACGGCACACGGCAACAGGGGGACGGGCCTCTCCCCCGTCTGGCTGGTGTGCAAGGGCAACGTGCTGGCATCGGCAAACCTCGCCACCACCCGTCGCGACCGCAGGCGCGGCCTGATCGGCGTGACCGACGTTCACACACCGCTCGTGCTGCGCCCGTGCAACTGGGTGCACTCCGTCGGCATGAAGGCAACAATCGACGTGGCGTACGTGGGTGACGACGGAACGGTGCTCCACACGCAGGAACTGCGGCCGATGCGCGTCGCACCGTGGATGCGCCGGGCGGCCTTCGTCATCGAGGCCGCGGCGGGTTCGTTCGAACGTTGGCCACTGCGCGCCGGCGACCAGGTGGAGATCCGCGAACCATGAGCGACCCCGTCACGTCCATCGTTCACCCCGGCCTGTGGCTCGTCGCCACACCCATCGGCAACCTCGAGGACATCCCGCCGCGCGCCGAACATGTGCTCCGCACCGCCGACGCGATCTTCTGCGAGGACACGCGGCACAGCGGTTCCCTGCTGAAGCGCATCGGCGTCACGAACGCGAAGCTCGTCGTCGCGAACGACCACACGGAGCATGACTCCATCGAACGGATGCTCGAGTGCCTCGGCCGCGGTGAGGTCGTTGCCGTCATCACCGATGCCGGAACCCCTGCGATCAGTGACCCGGGCGAACGCCTGGTGCGCGCCGCGGTCGACGCCGGCTTCCCGGTTCACGCCGTGCCCGGTCCGGCGGCGTTCGTTATGGCCGCCACCATCAGTGGCCTTCCCACGCAACGCATCGCGTTCGACGGGTTCCTGCCGCGCAGCGGCGCGGAGAGGCGCAACGCCATCACGGAGATAGTGCACGAACGACGCACGACGGTGATCTACGAGGCACCGCACCGCATCGTGAAGACCGTCGAGGACCTGCGCGCGGCATGCGGCGACGGACGGCGCATCGCGATCGCGCGGGAACTCACGAAGATGCACGAGACCGTGTGGCGCGGCACACTCGCCGAGGCGGTCGACTTCGTGAACTCGACGGAGCCGCGCGGTGAGTACGCGGTCGTCATCGAACCCGCACCGGTCGAGTCAACCGAGGCCACGGACGAGTCGATCGCCGACGAGCTGCGCGCGCGAATCGTCGCCGGCGTGTCGAAGCGTGACGCCGTCGACGAAGTGACCACGGCGCTCGGTGTCGCGCGAAAGCGCGTCTACGACATCAGCATCGCTCTCTGACCCTGCGCGGGCCGGGCGGCACTACTTCTGCTGTGGAACCTGCGGCGCGAGCGCGATCTGGCGGCTGAGCGCCACGACCTGGCCCTCGCTGTCCCACATCTCTCCGTCCTCTTCCCACATGCCGCCCTGGATGACGCGACTGGAGAACGCGCACGCGATCGGGCCCGGCGCGGGGACGCCGCGCACGTGCACCGTGAACTCGACGGTGGGCACCCACCCGAGCATGCCGAAGCGGTTGAACATCACCGGAGGGAACGCATCGGCCGCGAGCATCAACGAGAGTGTGTCCACGGGTCGGCCGTCGTTGAACGCGAAGTACCCGCGGCACAGCGCCTGGCCCGTCGGCTCGCCGCGCGAGAAGCCGGTGTCGTCGGGGTGGATGCGCATGTCGAGTCGCGAACTGAGACCGAGCGGAACTGCGCCGGCCTGCGAGGGCACAGCGGCCCGCGGCGGGCAGTCGTCGTACGCGGGGATGTCGATGCGGTCCATCGTCACGCTGTGCGGCGGGATCGACGAATCGATGTCGCCGAACACACCGAGTGCGGTGGCGATGTCGCGGCCGTCCTGCGAGAGCGTGCCGGCGACGGTGGCGAAACGCTTGCCTGCCTTCATCACCTTCGTCGTGGTGACGCCGTTGCCGGCAGGACCGGGCGAGAGATAGTGCATGGTCACCGAGATCGGGTGCGCACGCCCGCTCGCCTCCCTCATGGCGTTCGTGACGAGCGACAACAGATAGCCACCGTTCGCATTCCCGTTGATGTCCCAGCGGTCGTGGATGGGAGTGGAGTACGCACCGTCACCCAGCGGCGTCAGTGTCGTGGCTTCGTCGAACTCGAACATCCGAACGACAGTAGGTGCGTCGACTGTGCGGGAACGAGCCATGACGCCACCGGACACGAAAAGTGACCACCGTCTCGTGAACCCCACCCCGTAGCCTGTCGGTGTGGGCAAGTACTACCTCACCACTCCGATCTATTACGTGAACGCGAAGCCGCACCTCGGCCACGCGTACACCACGATCGTGAGCGACGCCCTCGCCCGCTGGCACCGCATGCTCGGCGACGACGTTTACTTCCTCACCGGCACCGACGAGCACGGCCTGAAGATCCAGCAGGCAGCCGATGCCGCGGGCACCAGCCCGAAGGAATTTGCCGACAGCATCGCCCCGCTCTTCCAGCAGGCATGGCAGCGCCTCAACATCTCGAACGACGACTTCATCCGCACCACCGAGCAGCGCCACCGCGTCGGCGTGCAGAAGCTGCTTCAGGCCTGCTACGACGCCGGCGACATCGAACTCGACACCTACAGCGGTCTCTACTGCGTCGCCTGCGAGGCGTACTACGTGGAGGACGACCTCGACGGCGGGAACTGCCCCATCCACAAGAGGCCCGTCGAGCACGTGGAGGAGGAGAACTACTTCTTCCGTCTCTCACGTTTCGAGCAGCGACTCCTCGACTGGTACTCGTCGCACCCCGGCTCCGTCGTGCCCGACCACCGCGTGAACGAGGTCATCGGGTTCATCAAGCAGGGTTTGAACGACTTCTCCGTCAGCCGCCGCACGCTCACGTGGGGCATACCGCTTCCCTTCGACGAGTCGCACGTCGCGTACGTGTGGTTCGACGCACTCGCCAACTACATCACCGCCATCGGCTACGGCAGCGACGACGAGAAGTTCGCCAAGTGGTGGCCCGTCAACCACCACGTCATCGGCAAGGACATCGTGCGCTTCCACAACGTGTACTGGCCGGCCATGCTCATGTCGGCCGGCATCGAGCCGCCGCGGGGCTGGGCCGTCGGCGGCTGGCTTCTCGTCGGCGGCGAGAAGATGTCGAAGACCACGGGCAACGTGGTGAACCCGCTCGACCTCATCGACGAGATCGGTGTCGACGGCTTCCGTTACTACGTGCTCGCCGACACCACGTACGGCAGCGACGGCGACTTCACCTACGAGGGACTCATCGGCCGCTACAACAGCGACCTCGCGAACAATCTCGGCAACCTCGCCGCGCGCGTGGCCACCGTCGTCGGCAAGAAGTGCGACGGCCTCGGCACCGCGCCGAACCCGGACAGCCCGCTCGCAGAACATGCCCGCACCGCAGTGGCAGAGACGATCGCACAGTGGGACGTGGTCCAGCCGAGCCGCGCGCTCGAGGCCACGTGGGGTCTCATCCGCGCGACTAACGCGTACCTCGAGACCAACGAACCGTGGAAGGCAGAGGCCGGTGCCGCAGTCGACACCGTCATGGGCGACGCGCTCGAGGCGCTGCGCATCGTGACGATCCTCTGCTTCGCCGCCATCCCCGACACGGCGCGCGAGATCTGGCGCCGCATCGGCATGACGAGCGACATCGAGCAGTGCCGCATCCCCTCCGACGTCGCATGGGGCGGGTACGCCGCCGGCGCGCCGGTCGAGAAGGGTGACCCGTTGTTCCCCCGTCGCACCGTCGCATGACACCCGCACGGACCATGGGCTGGACCGACACTCACTGCCACACGCAGGAACAGATGGTCGAGACCGGTTCCGACGAGCTCCTCGAGCGTGCCCGCCTCGCCGGTGTCGAACGGTTCGTGGTGATCGGGACCGACGCCGTCACCAGCGCGCAGGCCATCGAGATCGCAGGCAAGCACGCCGACGTGTGGGCCACCGTCGGCCTGCACCCGCACGACGCCACGAAGGGCGTCGGCAGCATCGCGCACCTCGCGACATCGCCGCGCGTGGTCGGCATCGGCGAGTGCGGTCTCGACTATTACTACGAGAACTCCCCGCGCGAGGTCCAGCTGCCGGCGTTCGCCGAGCAGATCACCCTCGCCAAGCAGCACGGACTCTCGCTCGTCATCCACACGCGCGACGCGTGGCAGGACACATACGACGTTCTCGACGCGGAGGGCATGCCGGAGAACACCATCATCCACTGCTTCAGCGGTGGTCCGGAGGAGGCACGGCAGTGTCTCGACCGCGGTGCCTACCTCTCCTTCAGCGGCATCGTCACGTTCAAGAACGCGTCCGAACTGCGCGAGGCGGCTGCGATGTGCCCGCTCGACCGGATGCTGGTGGAGACCGATGCCCCGTTCCTGGCGCCGGTTCCACACCGCGGGCGGCCGAACGAACCCGCTCACGTGGGCATCGTCGGCACCGCAATTGCCGACCTGCGCGGCATCGCACCCGCTGATCTCGCCGCCACCACCTCGGCGAACGCACTGCGCGCATTCCCCCGCATAGGGTCGTGACCAATGCAGTTGTCCCGCATCGACAGGAACAGGATCCGTGTGGCGGTCATCGTCACCGCGATCATCGTGCCCATCGCCTTCATGGCCGGTGGTCGCCCCGCCGACTCCGTGGACACCACCGTTGCCATCGCCACCACGACCACGTATGACGTGGGGCTGAACGCCGACGCAACGCAGGACGCCCCGGCCAACCTCGAGGGACCCGTCAGCGCGAAGCCGAACGGCCAGGGCCAGATCGCGTACCCGGCGAACAACGACGGACGGATGATGCGCGGCACCGCCAGCTTCAAGCAGTTCCTCATGGGCGACGGCAACGCCTGCACGTCGAACGCGATCCCGCTCGGCTCGGTCATCACCGTCCTCAACATGAACAACGGCCGCAAGGTGCAGTGCACGAACGTGAACGCCGTGTACGTGCCGCCGGGCTTCGACATCGTCCTCAATCTCAAGGTCTTCAGCTCCATCGCCGAGCTGATCGACGCACCGCTCGCCGTCGAACTCACCTGGTGAACGGGCCGCCCCCGCCATGACTCTCTCCCGCGGCGATGCATCGCAACAACTGGACGGCGCCGGTCTCCGGGCGAAGCGTGCACTCGGGCAGAACTTCGTCGTCGACCCGAACACCGTCCGGCGCATCGCACGGCTCGCCGATGTCAAAGAAGGTGACCGCGTCCTCGAGATCGGTGCGGGGCTCGGTTCTCTCACGCTCGCGCTCGCGGAATCCGGTGCGGAGATCACGGCAGTGGAAGTCGACGACGACCTGCTGCCGCTCCTGCGGGAGAACGTCGGCCACCTCCCGAACGTCACGGTGGTGCACGGCGATGCGATGAAACTCAACTGGCAGGAACTGCTCGGTGACCATCACGACTGGGCACTCGTGGCGAACCTGCCCTACAACGTGGCGACGCCGCTCGTTGCCGACGTGCTCGACTTCGTCCCGGCGGTCGCGCGCATGCTGGTGATGGTCCAGAAGGAAGTGGGCGAACGGTTCGCCGCCGAACCGCGCAGCGAGGCATTCGGCGCCGTCAGCGTGAAGGTCGCGTTCCACGGCACGGCATCGGTCGTCGGCATCGTGCCGCCCACCGTGTTCCTGCCGCGGCCGAACGTGGACTCGGCTCTCGTCTCCATCAGTCGGCACGCATCGCCGCTCGACCCGTCGGTGGACCCGAAGCTGTTGTTCCGCCTGGTGCGCGCCGGGTTCGCGAAGCGACGCAAGATGCTGCGCGGCGCGATGGCCGGTGTCGTCACCGTCGAGCAACTCGAGACCGCCGGCATCGCCCCCACCTCACGGGCCGAGGAACTCTCCGTGCACGACTGGTTGCGTCTCGCCCAGGTCGTCACCGCGGGGTGAGACGCACCGCGGTGCGAGAATGTCGGGCGTGACCCGTCTCCTGGCCCCCGCGAAGCTCACCATCGCGCTGCAGGTGGCCGGGGTTCGCGCGGACGGCTACCACCTGATCTTCGCCGAGATGGCATCGCTCGATCTCTGTGACTCGGTCGAGATCACCGAAGCGGACACGTCATCGCTCACCGTCGACGGGCCGTACGCCGACGGCGTCCCCACCGACGACTCGAACCTCGTCATGAAGGCGCTGCGCCTCGCCGGCCGCACGGCGCGCGTTCAAGTCACGAAGAACGTCCCGAACGGCGGCGGGCTCGGGGGCGGCTCGTCCGATGCCGCGGCCGTCCTGCGCTGGGCCGGCTACACCGACCTGCGCGCCGCGTCACTCGTGGGGGCGGACATACCGTTCTGCATGGTCGGCGGGCGCGCCGTCGTCATGGGCATCGGCGAGGACGTGCAGCCGCTGCCGTTCATGAAGCGCGACATCACCCTTGTCATCCCGCCGCTTCACGTGTCGACACCGGCGGTCTACAAGAAATGGGACGAGATGGGCGGCCCGAGGACGCACCCCGTGAACCACCTCACCGATGCGGCAATCGAAGTGGAGCCCCTTCTGGCGCAGTGGCGACAACGAATCGCCGAGGCCGCGGGAGAAGAGCCGGTCCTGGCGGGGTCCGGCGCCACATGGTTCCTGCAAGGCCACCACCCGGGCATCGCCCCGGCCCTGCCCGGAGCCTCCGTCATAACGACGAACACGCGCCCCGCGTAGGGCGCGTGTGTCTCCGGAGAACGAACTCGGTGTGTGCTTACTTGCGACGCTGGTGACGCGTGCGGCGAAGCATCTTCTTGTGCTTCTTCTTGCGCATGCGCTTGCGACGCTTCTTGATCAAGGAACCCATGGGTTACCGAACCTACCGTCCGGCAATGGAAAGACCAAAATCCGCTACCGTGACTCACACATTCCGGGATCGTTCAATTGGCAGGACAGCTGGTTTTGGTCCAGTTAATAGGGGTTCGAGTCCTCTTCCCGGAACCACCGTTCTCCTCGCTCCGATCACACCCTTCGACTGACCCGTTCGCTGCTCCTCGGCAGAGACCGCGTCCATGAGAGCCCGTCAGGGCCTGCGTTCTACACTTGGTCCATGAGTCCACGTGCGATGGAGAAGCCCACCACCAAGCGCCTGTCGCTGTTCACGGGCCGGACCCACCCGTCCCTCGCCCAGGAAGTGGCCGACCATCTCGACATCACGCTCGGTGAGGTCGAGATCGCGCAGTTCGCGAACGGCGAGATCCGCCCCCGCTTCGCCGACAGCATCCGCGGCGGGGACGTCTTCATCATGCAGACGCACTACGGCACCGACGCGGGCTCCATCAACGACTCCATCATGGAGCAGCTCATCATGATCGACGCCGCATCGCGCGCCAGTGCGAAGCGCATCACCGCTGTCTGCCCCTTCTACGGGTACGCGCGCCAGGACCGCAAGGCGGAGGGACGCGAGCCGATCACCGCACGTCTCGTCGCGGACCTCTTCAAGTCGGCCGGCGCGCAGCGCATGGTGTCGATCGACCTGCACAGCGGCCAGATCCAGGGCTTCTTCAACGGCCCGGTCGACCACCTCACCGCGATGCCCGTGCTCGAGACGTACGTGCGCAAGCACGCGCCGAGCGATCTCGTCATCGTGTCGCCGGACGCCGGCCGCGTGAAGGTGGCCGAGCGTTTCGCCCAGCACCTCGCCGACAAGAACGCCGATGTCGCGTTCATCAACAAGCGCCGCCCGAAGGGCACCACCAACGTGGCCATCGCGAAGGAAGTCATCGGCGAGGTGGAGGGCCGCCTCTGCATCCTCACCGACGACATGATCGACACCGGCGGCACGATCGTGTCGGCTGCCGAGCTGCTGCTCGAGCGCGGGGCGAAGGAAGTGTGGGCAATGGCCACGCACGGCGTGCTCTCGGGTCCCGCCGTCGAGCGCCTGCAGAACAGCCCCCTCGACCGGGTCGTCCTCACGAACACCCTGCCGCTGCCCGATGACAAGAAGTTCGCCAAGGTCGAGGTCCTGTCGGTCGCCCGTATCATCGGCGACGCCCTGGCCGCCGTGTTCGACGAGACCAGCGTCTCGGAACTGTTCGACGGCGAAAACCAGTCCTGAGCCGGATTCGGCCCCCCCGGCGGCCACTTTCGGGGGCCCGGTGGAAGTCAGGCGACTCCGGTCGTAGACTCGCCAGCCGTGTCTAATACAGCAACTCTCACCGCAGTAGCTGGCCGCGCCACCGGCAGCGCCAACTCCCGTCGCCTCCGTTCCGAGGACCGCATCCCCGGTGTCCTCTACGGCCACGGCATGGCCCCCGTCTCGCTGTCCGTCGCGCGCCGCGACCTCCGCGTCGCCCTGTCGGGCCCCGCTGGTGCCAACACCGTGCTCGCGCTCAGCGTCGACGGCAACACCTTCAACGCGGTCGTCAAGGAGATGCAGCGTCACCCCGTGAAGCGCACCGTCAGCCACGTGGACTTCATCCAGGTCAACCTGAACGAAGAGATCACCGTGCACGTTCCGGTTCACCTCACAGGCACCGCGAAGGCCGTCGTGTCGGCCGGCGGTCTCGTTGACCCCGCCGTGGACACCATCGAGGTGCGCACCACCCCGACGAACATCCCGAACGAGGTTCTCATCGACATCTCGGACATGCAGACCGACTCGGTCATCCGTCTGTCCGACATCAAGCTGCCGTCAGGCGTCGTCGCCACCGGCGATGCCGACATGCCGGTCGTGACCGTCCTCATGTCGCGCGCTGCCATCGAGAACGCGGCTGCCGCCACCGAGGCACCCGCAGCTCCCGCCGCCGAGTGATCCGCGCGGCCGCCCGGTCGCTCTCCCCTCTCGACTGCCTCTCCCCGATCGTCCGCACGGTTAGGTTCATCACATGATGCGTCGATCACCCTCCACTGCAGACTCGTCACGCGTCATCGTCGTCGGCCTCGGCAACCCCGGGAAGCAGTACGCGAACACCCTGCACAACGTGGGCCAGCTGGCCGTCGAGTTGCTCGCGTCGCGCGCCGGCGCGTCCATGAAGGCCGGCAAGGACCGGGCGCTCGTCGCGGAGTGCCGCATTGCTGACTGCCCGGTGGTGCTCGTGGTGCCCACCACGTACATGAACGACTCCGGCGCGGCGGTGTCGGCCGTGGTGCGACGGTTCAAGCTGGCGGACATGGACCGACTCGTGATCGTGCACGACGAACTCGACCTCGAACCCGGCTCGGTGCGCGTGAAGGTGGGCGGCGGGCTCGCAGGACACAACGGCCTGCGCAGCATCAACCAGCACCTGAAGACCACCGAGTTCGTGCGCGTGCGCATCGGCGTGGGCAAGCCGCGGACGAAGGAGCAGGGCGCGGACCACGTGCTCTCCCCCATGTCCGCAGCCGCCCGCAAGGAGATGGATGTGAACATCCAGGTCGCCGCCGACGCCGTGGAGACGATCATCTCCCGCGGTGCCGTCGCCGCGATGACCGAGTTCAACGGCAAGTAGCACCGTCATGTCACGCGCGTTGTCAGACCTGGCGTTCCACGCCCGCAGCGAGCCCGGCATCCACGAGGTGCTCGGCCGTGCGAACGGGATGCTGGCGGTGCCCGAGGTGGCGCGGCCCGCCGTCCTCGCAGCCCTCGCCCACGCGACGTCGCGAACACCGATCGTGATTGCCGTGCCGACGGGCACCATCGCCCAGCAACTGGCCGAGGACCTCTCCGCGTTCATCCACCCCGACGAGGTCGCCGTCTTCCCGGCGTGGGAGACGCTCCCGTTCGAGCGCGTCAGCCCCGCGGTGCACACCATGGGCGACCGCATGCGGGTGCTGTGGCGTCTGCGCCAGGGCGAGAACGCACCGCGCATCATCGTGGCGGGCACTCGCGCCCTGCTGCAGAAGCTCGCGCCGGGGACGGCGGAACTCGAACCGATCACCGTCACGAAGGGCGCCGTGCTCGACGTCGACGCCGTGTGCGAGCAGCTCGTGCACTTCGGGTACCGGCGCGAGAACATCGTGGAGCACCGCGGCGAGTTCGCGCGGCGCGGTGCCATCATCGACGTGTTCCCAAGCACCGACGACGAACCCATCCGCATCGACCTGTGGGGCGACGAGGTGGACCGCCTGACGCGTTTCGCCGTGGCCGAGCAGCGCAGCACCGACGACATCGACACCGCGCGCATCTTCCCCGCGCGCGAGCTCCTCTACACCGACGACATGCGCGAGCGGGCCCGCGGGCTGATCGCGAGCGACCCGTGGGGCCGCGAGCAGTGGGAACGGCTCGCCGAGGGACAGATCTTCGACGGGATGGAGAGCTGGCTGCCGTGGCTGACCACGGAGGACACGCTCATCACCGACCACATCGGCAACGACGCGCTCGTCGTGCTGGTCGAGCCCCGCCGAATGGTGGACCGCGCGCGTGACCTTCTCGCCGAGGAGGACGACCTCGCGCGCGCACTCGCGTCGTCTTGGGCCCGCGACGGCGACGTCGAGTTCCCCAGGCTGCACGTCGCGCCGGAACGGCTCCTCTCCGACGCGTTGCGCGCGCCGACGCTGAACATCGTCTCGGCACCCGATGCCCCGGGGGCGAGCCTCGTGCAGGCATCCGGGTGGGGGCCGATCATCCACGACCCCGAACCGGTGATGAAGCGCCTCGCCTCCATGCTCGGGGAGAAGTGGCGCGTCGTCGTTGCCGCGAACAGCGAGGAGTCGGTCGACCGTCTCGTCTCGTTGATGGCCGACCACGGACTCGCCTTCACCCGCGCGACGGACAACACCGACATCTCCGACCCCGGTGCATGGGTGGTGCACGCGCCGCTGACGAACGGTTTCACGCTCCTCGAGTCGCGCATCGCCGTGATCACCGAGACCGACCTCAGCGGCCGCCGCCGCACCCGCCGTTCGCGGACGACGCGGGCGCGCTCGTCCGGCACGGTGTTCGAGGACCTCCAGCCCGGTGGTTACGTCGTGCACGCCCACCACGGCGTCGGCAAGTACGAGGGGATGGTCAAGCGCGCCATCGGCGGCGTCGAGCGCGACTACCTGCTGATCGCATACAAGGGCGGCGACAAGCTGTACGTGCCCACCGAGCAACTGGGCGTCATCCGCCAGTACGTGGGCGGCGAGACGCCGACACTGAACCGCATGGGCGGCAGCGACTTCGCCCGCACCAAGTCGCGCGTTCGCTCGGCGGTGCGCGAGGTCGCACAGGAACTGGTGGTGCTGTACCAGAAGCGCGTCAACGCGAAGGGCTTCGAGTTCCCGGCCGACACTCCGTGGCAGTCCGAGATGGAGCAGGCATTCCCCTTCATCGAGACACCGGACCAGCTGAAGGCGATCGCCGCGGTGAAGGAGGACATGGAGAACGGTGTCCCCATGGACAGGCTCCTCTGCGGTGACGTCGGGTTCGGCAAGACCGAGGTCGCTGTGCGGGCGGCATTCAAGGCGATCCAGTCGGGCAAGCAGGTGGCGGTGCTCGTGCCGACCACTCTCCTTGCGACGCAGCACGGCAACACCTTCGCCGACCGTTTCGCCGGGTACCCGATCAAGGTGGAGGTGCTGTCGCGGTTCCTCACGAACAGCGAGGCGAAGAAGGTCATCGCAGGGCTGAAGTCCGGCGACATCGACTGCGTGATCGGCACTCACCGGCTCCTCCAGGAGTCGGTCGAGTTCAAGGACCTCGGCCTTCTCGTCGTGGACGAGGAACAGAGGTTCGGCGTGCAGCACAAGGAGGCGATGAAGCGTCTCCGTCACGACGTGGACGTTCTCACCATGTCGGCCACGCCCATCCCGAGGACTCTCGAGATGAGTCTCGTCGGCATCCGCGACCTGTCGTTGCTGCAGACACCGCCCGCTGACCGGCAGCCGATCCTCACCTACGTGGGCGAAGAGAGCGAACCGGTCGCCGTGGAGGCGATCCGGCGCGAGCTGCTGCGCGAGGGCCAGGTGTTCTGGGTGCACAACCGAGTGCAGTCGATCGAGGAACGCGCGCGCGAGCTGCGCGAGCTCGTCCCCGAGGCGCGCATCGCGGTTGCGCACGGCCAGATGGACGAGGGCGAACTGGAACAGGTGGTGCTCGACTTCTGGGAGGGCCATTTCGACGTGCTCGTGTGCACGACCATCATCGAGTCAGGAATCGACATGCCCACGGTGAACACGCTCGTCGTCGAGCGTGCCGACCTGCTCGGTCTCGGCCAGATGCACCAGTTGCGCGGTCGAGTGGGCCGCAGCGGGTCGCGCGCGTACGCGTACCTGTTCCACCCGCGCGACAAGACGCTCACGGAGGAGGCCTACGAGCGTCTCCGCACCATCGGCGAGGCGACCGACCTCGGCAGCGGTTTCAAGATCGCCATGCGCGACCTCGAGATCCGCGGCGCAGGCAACCTCCTCGGCGAGGCGCAGAGCGGGCACATCGCAGCGGTCGGTTACGACCTGTACTGCCAGATGGTCACCGAGGCGGTCGCCGAGATGAAGGGCGAGACCACCGTGGAGCCACGCGAGATCAAGATCGACATCCCGGTGGATGCACACCTGCCGAACGATTACGTGCCGAGCGAGGAACTGCGTCTCGAGGCGTACCGACGTCTCGCCGACGTCACCACCACGAAGCAGCTCGAGGACATCGAGAACGAGTGGCGTGACCGGTTCGGCCCGCTTCCGCAACAGGCACGGGCGTTGCTCACCGTCGGTGCCCTCCGTGTCGAGTGCATCCGGTGCGGCTTCGACGAGATCGTGGTCGCCGGACGCGACATCCGCATCGCTCCGGTGGAACTGCGCGCCAGCCAGACCCGGGTGCTGCGGAGACTGTCACCCCGCGCCGTGTGGCGCGAGCAACAGAAGCAACTCCTCGTTCCCGTGCCCGACGGAGCAGACAAGGGAGAAACGCTTCTTTCCTTCGTGCGGGAACTGTGGGAACCCGAGACCGACAACTAGTCTGAGTCCCCGTGACGACGTCTTCCCCCCGCCCCCGCCGGACCATCGCCGCAGCGTTCGTCGCTGCACTGTTGCTCGGATCGTGCAGCACCTTCACGTCGTCATCGTCGGCATTCTCGATCGACGGCGAGAACTACTCGAAGGACGACCTCAACGGGCTCGTCGACAACCTCATCGTCGCCAACCAGTTGACGGCACCCGGCGGTGTGGCTGCGGCGAAGGACCTCGTGGCCATCGTGTCCGTCATGGTGCAGTACCGCGCCGGCAGCCACGTGCTGAAGGAGAACGGCGGTTCCGTCACGGAGGCGGCACGCAGTGCCGCCGCCGCCCAGCTCGAGCAGTCGAACCCCCAGGGTCTCGATGCCAAGACCAAGACCCTCCTCGTCGACATCGCGGTCACCGGCCAGGCCATCGACAAGATCGCCGTGCCGGCAGACATCGAGAACCGATACAACGACAACCCCACGAAGACCGGCGTGCTGTGCGTCAGTGAGACCACGGTCGCAACCGAGGACGACGCAAAGGCCGTGCTGGACCGACTCGCCGCGGGTGAGTCCTTCGCGAAGGTTGCGACGGCGACGACACTGAACAAGGACCGCAAGGCAGCCGAGGGCAACGTCCTCGACGGCAACGGTGCACCGTGTGCCGCGCTCGAGTCGGTGAACGACCAACTCAGTCCCGCGGTGATGAACGCGCTCGCCGTCACCTCGCCCGGTCATCCGACCGTCGCCGTGCAGGACGGTGAGGGTTGGCACGTCGCCATCCACCGACCGTGGAAGGACATCAGTGCCGCCCACGGCAAGGCCCTCAGTGCCAAGCCCGGTCGTCTGCTGCTCGCCGGTTTCCTCGCCACTGCCGACATCCATGTGAACTCCACGTACGGCACGTGGAACCCGGTCACGGCTCAGGTCGAGTGACCCCCCGCATCTCCGTCGTCGGCCTCGGCCCGGGCGATCCCGGCCTGGTCACCACCTCAACGCTCGAGATCCTGCGCGCATCCGCGCACATCTTCCTTCGCACAGGTCGGCACCCGTCGGCACACCTCGCCACGGGGGCGTCGACGTTCGACCACGTGTACGAGACGGAGGACTCGTTCGCCGACGTGTACGAGCACATCGCCGACGAGCTCGTGAGGGCGGCGAACGAGCACGGCGAAGTGGTGTACGCCGTGCCGGGGTCACCTTTGGTCCTCGAGCGGACCGTCGCGACGCTGCGCACGCGCGATGACATCGAACTGGTCGTGCACCCCGCAGTGTCGTTCCTCGACGACGCATGGCGCGCACTGGGCATCGACCCCGTGGAGTCGCGTGTGCGGCTGGTGGACGGCCACGAGTTCGCCACCGCGGCCGCGGGAGAGACCGGGCCGATGCTCGTCGCGCACACGCACGCGAACTGGGTGCTCTCCGACATCAAGCTCTGCGTGGAGGATCCCGTTGACGACTCCCCCGTCGTGC
>JBEGQK010000129.1:0-4953 GCA_041180985.1 Actinomycetota bacterium | reverse complement strand
GCGATGCAGAAGCGGTTGTACGAGTTCGCAAAGGAACGGGGACTCGTCAACGAGTCGCTCCTCAGGGAACTCGAAGGACAATAAGAAAGGAACCGATGATGGCCACCGACTGCCAGGGCACACTTGACGAACTGCACCGGTTCCTCGACCAGGAACTGTCCGCCGAACTGCACGCCGAGATCATGGAGCATCTCGCCGGATGCACGGACTGCCAGCAGACGTTCGACTTCCACGGCGAACTGAAGCGCGTCGTGCGCCAGAAAGCC
Source organism: Actinomycetota bacterium (assembly GCA_041180985.1). Lineage (GTDB taxonomy): Bacteria > Actinomycetota > Acidimicrobiia > Acidimicrobiales > Ilumatobacteraceae > UBA2093. The sequence goes on along the minus strand of JBEGQK010000129.1, from coordinate 4,687 downwards.
CAGAACGACGAGATCCCCGGCACGCTCCTGGAGAAGATCGCCGGTTGTTTCGGCGACGACTGGCTCGACTGACTATCCTTCATCCCATGTTCGCAGCAGTTGTGTGGCACTGGTGGCTCGGGGTGGTTCTCCTCCTCGCCGCTGTCGGTCTCATCGTCCAGACCTTGCTCGGTTACGTCGCGAAGGTGTCCGCCACCCGCTACCCGAACCGCCACCAGCGCAAAGCCGCCAAGAAGTAGGCACCGGTCATGGGCACCGACCCGTCATGGATAGTGCCCCTGCCGCTTCCCCGCTCGTTGCGTCACTGCTGACGCGCTGTTCCTTCCCGGCGCCGCACACAGCCGTCACCGTCGCCCTCTCGGGCGGTCCGGACTCGATGGCCCTCATGTGCCTGGCCGTGGCACACGGGCTGCATGTCACTGCGGTGCACGTCGACCACGGCATCCGCGCCGACTCGCACCGCGACATCAACCTGATCACCCCGGTCGCGCGGGTGCTCGGCGTCGAACTGCGGGTGCACCGTGTGGTCGTCGAACCGGGCCCGAACCTGGAGGCCCGCGCACGGACCGCCCGGTACGGCGTGCTCCCCGATGATGCAATGACCGGCCACACCGCCGACGACCAGGCCGAGACCGTCCTCATCAACCTCTTGAGGGGCGCTGCTAGTGCGGGCCTCTCCGCGATGACGCCGGGCCCGAAGCGGCCGATCCTCGGCCTGCGCCGCACCGAGACGCACCGACTGTGCACCGAACTCGGCATCGAGTGCGTCGACGACGAGACGAACAGGAGCGACGCCCACCAACGCAACCGTGTCCGTCACGAACTGCTGCCGTTGATTGCCGACATCTCGAGGCGCGACCCGGTGCCGATCCTCGTGCGCACGTCTGATGTGCTGCGCGACGATGACGCACTGCTCGACGAACTCGCCGCGGGCATCGACCCCACCGATGCGATTGCTTTGTCCACAGCCCCCGTGCCATTGGCGCGTCGTGCGATCCGTGCATGGTTGTCTCATCCGTACCCGCCCGACCAGGCGACGGTGGAGAGGGTGCTGGAAGTGGCACGTGGCGAGCACCCCGGGTGCGACATCGGCGAAAATCGGCAAATTCGTCGGAGCAAACAGCGCCTGTCCATCGTGAATCTGGGGTAATTTCTCACACGGCTTTTCTGCAGCGTTGCAGTCACACAAGCCGGAACCCGAGGAGAACCAGATGCCACCGAAGTTGCGCGGGAAGTGGGCCCTCGGTATCACCCCCCGGAATTTCACCTGGGTCATCAAGGACAAGATGGCCATCTGCGAGCGTCCGGGCGGCTACGGGGAGAACCACCGCCGCGTCCGACGCCAGGAGGAGATCATCTGGCTGCGCGAGAACCGCTTCGACCTCCTGATCTCCATCATCGCCGCGCCCCACAACCTGCACGCCTACGAGGAACTGAACATGCCGTTCCGTCACCGGCCGTTGAGCGGTGCCGACGACCTCGGTGCTTTCCTGAAGCCCTTCTACCGCGAACTGCACGACCTGATGAACGCGAACCAGAAGATCATCCTGCACGCCGAGGAAGTCGGCGACCGTCTGCTCGGCATCATCGGTGGCTACATCCGCTGGAGCGGCATGGTGGACGACCCGTCGCAGGCCATCATCATCACCGAACGCATCGGCGGCCGTCAGCTCGACACGTGGGCGCGTGAACTGATCCTGAACGTCCACGAACTGCGGTAATTCCGTCCCCGCAACGGTCCACGGTTAGTTTTGAAGTCCATGAAGGGGCGCCGCGTACTCGTCACCGGCATGGGTGGCGAACTGGGATCACTGGTCGCCTCCATGGCGGAAAGGTCCGAATGGGCCGGCGAGATCCTCGGCTTCGATGTCGACCCTCCGCGACGCAACCTGCAGCGCTCGAGGTTCGTGCGCGTCGGCGCCACCGAGGTCGACCGCATCACCGAACTGGTGGCCGACTTCAACCCGCACGTCATCCTGCACGTCGGCGTGTGGGAGCCCCACGCCCGCCTGACCACCGACCAGGCGGAGGAATGCACCGAGAGCGTGGCAAAGGCCGTGTTCCAGGCCGCGCATGCCGCACCGGCACTGGAGACCGCGGTCGTGCGCAGCGGCATCGAGATCTACGGCGAGGGCACCCACACGCCGAACATCGCCGTGGAGTCCACGCCCGTAGCGCCCACCAGCACGTACGGCCGCATGTGCGCTGTCATCGAGCAGCAGGCGACCGAACTGCGCATCGCAAAAGGCGTCAACGTGTGCACGCTGCGCCTGGCGCCCGTTCTCGGTGCGCACGTGCCGAGCCCGCTCGGCCGCATCATGCGCCTGCCCGTCGTCCCGTACCACGGCCTGTACAACCCGGTCTTCAGCGTGGTGGAGGACCACGATGCGGCACAGGCGTTCATGCTGGGGGCAGACCGCAACGCTGACGGTGTCGTGAACATCGTGGCGAACGGCGCCACCAGCATGCTGCGCGCCATCACCATCGGCCGCCGCGTGCCCGTCCCCGCGTTCGGTCCGGGTTGGTGGCTCGCGCGGAACATGAGCAGCTTCGCCGGCGCGCCGATCCCCGACCACGTCGCCGAACTGATGGAGCACGGTCGTCTCGCCGCCAGCAACGAGGCCGCTCACCTCCTCCGGTTCGCACCGTCGCACACCACCACACAGGTGATCGAGCGCCTGTACCAGTGGCCCACTGTGGAACGCATCCCCGCACGGAAGCAGGTGGCCTGATGCCGTACGCAACCGCAACGGACGGCATCAAGGTGCACTACGAGGTCATCGGCTTCAAGCGGCACGCGCCCGTCCTCTTCGTGCAGGGACTCGGTGCGGAGAAGAACTCGTGGAACCTCCAGCGCGCCGCCCTCGCCCTTCGCTGGCGCACGGTCGCTCTCGACAACCGCGGGGCAGGCCGCAGCGACAAGCCCGACGGTGTGTACGACCTCGAGCAGATGGCGGAGGATGCGATCAGCGTCCTTGACCACGCAGGAATCGAATCGGCGCACGTGGTCGGACTCTCCATGGGCGGCGCAATCAGCCAGATCATCGCGCTGAAGCACCCGAACCGCGTGCGGTCGCTCACGCTCGTTGCCACCGCATGCCGCAACCACGAGTGGCGCGAGGAACTCCTCCAGTCGTGGGCGGATGTCGCGGAGACCGAGGGCATGGGCGCGGTCGGCAAGGAGGCCGCACGCTGGATGATCGGGCCGCGTTCGTTCCGTCGTCTCCTGCCGGCACTCGGTTGGATGGGACCGCTGCAGTTGTTCAACCCCGCCGGGGCGTTCGTGTCGCAGGTGCGCGCCATCCTGCAGACGACGGACACGTTGACGGACGAACTGCACAACATCGACTGCCCCACCATGGTTGTCGTCGGCAACCAGGACGTGCTGACGCCACGAGGTGATGCGGAGGAGATCGCGTCGCGCATCCCCACCGCGGAACTCGTCATCATCAGCGGCGGGGCTCACGGGTTGCACATCGAGCACGCGACCACGTTCAACCGCATCCTCCTCGAGTTCCTCGGCCGTGCCGAGAAGTCGTGGGTGCCGCACGGCGCAGCCGCGCGCGAAGCCGTCTGATGCGCGTCGTCATCATCGGTGCCGGTCTCTCCGGTTTGATGGCAGCGCGCTCACTTCATGAAGCCGGGGTCGACGTCACCGTTCTCGACAAGGGTCGCGGTGTAGGCGGCCGCCTCGCCACACGCCGCATCGGCGATGCGCGGTTCGACCACGGCGCACAGTTCTTCACCGTGCGGACCGACGAGTTCCGCACGCACGTCGACACCTGGTTGTCCGCCGGCGTCGTGCACGAATGGTGCCGCGGGTTCGGCAAGAACGACGGCCACCCCCGTTACGTCGGCACCGAGGGGATGACATCGATCGCCAAGCATCTTGCCGACGGTCTCGACGTGCGCACCGGCGAGCTCGCGTTCACGTTGCGCCATGACCACGGCCGCTGGCAGGTGCAGACGGACGACGGCGCAGACCACGGTGCGGACCGCGTCATCCTCACTGCTCCACTGCCGCAGTCCTTCTCTTTCCTCATGAACATCGGTGTCGACATGCCAGAGGGCCTGCGCGGCACCGACTACGACCGCACCCTCGCACTGCTCGTTGTGCTCGACTCGAACAACCACAACGTTCCCGCTCCCGGCGGCGTGCAGAACCCCGACACGAACTTCCAGTTCATCGCCGACAACATGGCGAAGGGCATCAGCCCCGTCCCCGCACTCACCTTCCACTTCTCGCCGGGGTTCAGTGCTGCGCACTTCGACGACGACCTCGACGTGATCCACGCCGAGATGATGCAACTCGCGGCGCCGTGGATCGGCGACGCGCGCGTCATCGAGTCACAGCCGAAGAAGTGGCGGTTCGCCACACCACGGGCGTCGTTCCCCGACAGGTGCTGGGTGACGCCGAACGGTGAAGTCGTCCTTGCCGGCGACGCGTTCGACGGGCCGAAAGTGGAGGGAGCCGCACTCAGCGGACTCGCAGCCGCAAGCGCCGTTCTCGCATCCGCCTGACGCGGGATTCAGCGGATGACGGTGGCGAGAAGCTGCGCGGTGGAATCGCGCATCGCGTCCGTTGCCGCGCCCTGGGGCAGACGGTCGCAGATCGACTCTGCCTGGGCGACGAAGTCCTTCGCGCGCTCGATGGCCGACTGCACCCCGCCGTTCGAACGGACGATGC
>JBEGQK010000128.1:0-7276 GCA_041180985.1 Actinomycetota bacterium | reverse complement strand
GATCAGCTTCACGAACGTGAAGGAAGGCTCGCAGCGCGCAGCAGCACTGAAGAAGGGCACCTATGACGCAGGCGAGTTCGCCGGCGGCACCGATGCCACGTTCATCAAGAACCTGCGCCTGAAGAAGAGCACGCTCAACGAGTACAAGTCGCCGACCGAGTACTACCCGTCCCTCTGGCTGAACCAGGGCAAGCCGGGTTCGCCGTTCGCGAACAAGAACGCTCGTCTGGCCGTTCTCTCCTGCCTCGACCGTGCGAACTTCGTGAAGGTCCGCACCAAGGGCGAGTCCACCGAGGCCAAGTCCCTGGTGGGCCCGAAGAACCCGATGTACAGCACCCGCGGCTTCCAGAAGTTCGACGTTGCTGCTGCAAAGGCATACGTTGCGGCGTACAAGACCGACACCGGCAAGGCGTCTCTTGACTTCAACATCCCGGCTGACGTTTCGTCCGCATCGCAGGCCAGCATCAAGTTCCTCATCGACCAGTGGAAGCAGTGCGACATCAACGCCACCATGGTCGTCGAAGAGGGCGCGATCATCATTGCGAAGGCGTTCAACGCGGCACCGAAGGTTGCTGCCGGTGAGTACTACAACGCATACGACGCCATCTCGATCCTTCTCTACGAAGGAACCGACGTGACGTTCAACCTGCCGTTCACCGTGACCAACATGTTCCCGAGCACCGCAACGTGCGCAACGGGCTCCGGTACCACCGCTTCGACGGTGTCCATCGCCCCGTACCTGCGTTCGTCGCTCGGCACCGTGCTCAGCCTGAACCACCACTCCGACGCCTGCGTCGATGGTTACTTCTACGCTGGCGAGGCCGCACAGACCAAGGTTGGCGCTGCTGCGCAGTACGCAGCAGGCACCGCCTACCTGCAGTCGAACGGCTTCATGGGATCCATCTCCCACGGCTACTACACGATGTTCACGTCGAAGAAGCTCGCCGGCATCGGCAAGCTGCAGATCGAGAAGGGCAAGACCCAGCGCGTTGTCACGAACTGGGGCTTTGACTGGACCGGTATCTACAAGACGAAGTGATCGTCACTCACGTCGCATGACGTGAAACCCGGAAGGGGCGGTGTCCAACTTGGGCACCGCCCCTTTTGTTGTATTAGATTTGGGCAACTACCTAGGGGGGTCCAATGGAGATGCTGCGTCAATACCTTCGACGCCTCGTCGGCGCCTTTGCTGTCGTCGTCATCGCGACATTCCTGTTGTCGTTGCTGATGCGTCTGCTGCCCGGCGATCCGATTGCGGTCATGGTGCCGAACAGCACCGAGGACCTGCGCGAGATGATGCGCAAGGAAACCGGTCTCGACCGCGGCATCTTCGGTTACTACTGGCAGTGGTTCTCGAACATGTTCAAGGGCAACTTCGGCCAGTACTACCTGAACGGCGGCACGCGCGACCTCGGCACGGTGATCTCGGACACATTGCCGGTCACTCTCCTGCTCGTGGCGTACGCACAGATCGTGGCGTTGTTCTTCGCGATCCCGCTCGGCCTCCTGTCGGCATACAAGGAGGGCAAGCGCTTCGACCGCATCACCAGCTCGGTGCTCTTCACCGCGGTGTCGTTCCCTGCATTCGCCCTGGCGCTCATCTTCTCGCTGATCTTCGCCGTCATCCTCGGGTGGGTCGACCCCATCGGTTACGTGAGCCCGTTCGACAATCTCGGTCAGCACCTCAAGCTGATGATCCTGCCGGTGGCCAGCATGGCCATCGGCCTCACCTCCAGCTACACGCGCCTCCTCCGCACGGACGTGATCGCGACGCTGAAGGAGGACTACGTCACCATGGCCGCGTCGAAGGGAATCTCCAACCGCCGTGTCCTCTGGATGCACGTGTTCCGCCCGTCCAGCACCACGTTGCTGACGTCGGCGGCGCTGAACATGGGCGGCCTCATCGGCGGCACCATCGTGATCGAGACGATCTTCGTCATCCCCGGAATCGGGTTCGAGATCTTCTACTCCATCGGCGCGCGCCAGATCGTCGCCATGCAGACCCTGATTGCCATCATCTCCATCGGCTACGTGTTCTTCAACACGCTGGTCGATGTGGTCACACAAATCGTCGATCCAAGAACGAGGGAACGTCGTGTCTGAGATACTCGGATTACCAGAAACCGAAACCGAAGCACCGGTGAAGCAGAAGCGGCAGCGCAAGCGCCCCGTCGGCTTCTACATCGCGGGGGGCTGGCTGGGCCTCATCGTGTTCCTCGGACTCTTCGGGTTCCTGCTGCCCCTGCCCCGCTTCGATGAGTCGTTCTACGACTACCTCGGATCAGCCCCCGGCACACCGGGACACCTTCTCGGGACCACCCAGGACGGATACGACATGCTCGCGGGCCTGGTGAACGGTGCCCGCATTTCCGTGTTCGTGTCGCTCGTGGCGGTCACCCTCGGCGGTTCGATCGGCAGCTTCCTCGGCATCACGTCGGCCTACTTCCGCGGGAAGATCGACACCATCATGACGATGGTCTTCAACATCATGCTGTCGATCCCCAACCTGGTGCTTTCCCTCGCGTTGCTCTCGGTTCTCGCCTACTCGGACCAGGACCACCCGGCCACGCTGTCCCGCCGAATCTCGGTGCTGATCCTGTCCCTCACGATCGTGATCATCCCGATTCTCGGGCGAATCGCACGCGGCTCCACCCTGCAGTGGGGCAGCCGCGAATTCGTGCTCGCGTCGAAGTCCATGGGCACCAGGAACTTCACCATCATTCGCAAGCACATCCTGCCGAACGTCGCGCCCGCGCTGCTCGCCATCGGGTTCCTCGCCATCGGCTCGGTCATCATCGTCGAGGGCTCGCTCGCTCTGCTCGGCATCGGCGTGCCCGGCGGCGCCAGCTGGGGCTCCATGCTCGCGGCCGGTCGCGGAAACATCGAGTTCTCCCCGCACGAGGTGTACATGCCGGCACTCTGCATCGCATTCACCGTCATTTCGTGCAACTGGTTCGGCGACTACGTCCGAGTCAAGCTCGACAAGAGAGAGGCCAAGATATGAGCACCCTTCTCAAGCTCGAGGAACTCACCGTCTCCTTCAGCACGCCGCGCGGCGAGTTGCGGGCGGTGCGCGGTGTCACCCTCGAACTCAACGCTGGCGAGAGCCTCGGCGTCGTTGGTGAGTCGGGCTCCGGCAAGACCGTCCTCTCCCGCGCCACCATGGGACTCCTGCCCAGCACGGCCACTCGCACCGGGAAGATCATCTACCAGGGCGAGGACCTCATGGAGAAGACCCCCGTTGAGGTGCGTGACCTCTGGGGAACCGGCATGGCAATGATCTTCCAGGACCCGATGACAGCCCTCAACCCCGTGCGCCGCATCGGCGCGCAGGTCACCGAGAGCCTCATTCACCGCCTCGGCATGGACAAGAAGGAAGCACGGGAGAAGGCTCTCGAGCTGCTGAAGCGCGTCCGCATCCCCGATCCGGAGGCAATGCTGCGGAAGTTCCCGTACCAGCTGTCTGGCGGCATGCGTCAGCGCATCATGATTGCCATCGCGGTGTCCTGCAAGCCCGAACTGCTCTTCGCCGACGAGCCGACGACCGCACTTGACGTGACGGTGCAGGCACAGGTCCTTGAGCTGCTCTCGGAACTGCGGACCGAGTTCAACATGGGGATGATCCTCGTCACCCACGATCTCGGCGTCGTTGCCGGCCACACCGACAAGATCGCCGTGATGTACGCGGGTCACCTGGTGGAGTACGCACCCACGAAGGAACTCTTCGCCAACATGAAGATGCCCTACACCGAGGCGCTCCTCAAGTCGATCCCCCGTCTCGAGACCCCGACGGGCACGCGCCTGCCGGTCATCGAGGGACGTCTCCCCGACCCCACCAAGGACGAGCCCGGGTGCTCGTTCGCCAACCGTTGTCCGTACGTCACCGACAAGTGCCGCAACGAGACGCCGCCGTTGACCGACGGCGGCAACGGTCACTTCTATCGATGCTTCTTCCCGATCGGAGGTCAGAAGTAATGGCTGGCAGCGGAAAGGCCCACATGCGGCCCGATGGCGACCGCATCCTCGTGGTCGACGACCTCACGGTCGAGTTCAACCTCGGCAAGGACAAGGTCGTGAAGGCGGTGTCGGGCGTCAGCTTCGACCTCGTGCGCGGCGAGACCCTTGCCATCGTCGGTGAGTCAGGTTGCGGCAAGTCCACCCTCGGCAAGGCGGTCCTGCAGCTCCCCAAACCCACCAGCGGTTCCGTCGAGTTCCTGTCGAAGGACCTCACGCAACTGAAGGGCGACGAGTTGCGCGACATGCGCCCGGCGATGCAGATGATCTTCCAGGATCCCATCAGCTCGCTTGACCCGCGCCTGCCGGTCAGCGAGGTCCTCGCCGAACCCCTGCGGGTGTGGAACAAGGGCAACCAGGTGGAGATCGACGCGAAGATCGACGAGCTCCTGAACGCGGTGAACCTCGACCCGGCGGTCGTGCGTGACCGTCGCTCGTACGAGTTCTCCGGCGGCCAGTGCCAGCGCATCAGCATCGCCCGGTCACTCGCCCTCGACCCGACCATGATCATCTGCGACGAGCCCGTGTCGGCCCTCGACGTGTCGGTCCAGGCACAGATTCTGAACCTGCTCCAGGACATGAAGGACCGCTACGGCCTCACGCTGATCTTCATCTCCCACGACCTCGCGGTCGTGAAGACCATCAGCACCCGCGTCATGGTGATGTACCTGGGCAAGGTGTGCGAGGTGGCTACACCCGACGAGCTCTACCAGAACACGAAGCACCACTACACCAAGGCGCTCGTGGGATCCGTCCCGATCCCCGACCCCACGGTGAAGCGTTCGGGCAACCTCATCCTCGGCGAGCCGCCGTCACCGATGAACCCGCCGTCGGGTTGCCGTTTCCGCACCCGCTGCCCCATGGCCAGCGAACAGTGCGCGAACGAGGAGCCCCAGCTGCGCGAGGTGGCGCCCGGCCACTTCGTGGCGTGCCATCACCCGGCATAGCTCCAGACACCGAAACGAAGTCCTGAGGGGGCTACGGTGGCGAAATGCCCCGTAAGCCCCCTTTCGACTACAAGTGGGTCGTTGCCGTCATCTTCGTGCTCGGTCTCTTCATGGAGATCATGGACACCACGATCGTCAACGTCGCCATCCCCACGCTCTCCCGCGAGTTCCACGTGAAGGGTGCCGGCATCGAGTGGGTCGTCCTCGGCTACCTGTTGTCCATCGCCGTCTGGATCCCCTCCTCCGGGTGGATCGGTGACCGCATCGGCACGAAGAGGACGTTCCTCTTTGCGCTCTTCGTCTTCACGTCGGCATCAGCGATGTGCGGTGCGTCCCACTCGCTCGGCCAGCTGATCGCGTTCCGCATCCTGCAGGGTGTCGGCGGCGGCATGTTGACACCTGTCGGCACGGCGATGCTGTACCGCGCGTTCCCCCCGGAGGAACGCGCGCGGGCCTCCACAGTTCTTGTCGTCCCGACCGTGATCGCGCCGGCCCTCGGCCCCATCATCGGCGGCCTTCTCATCGAGCATCTCACCTGGCACTGGATCTTCCTCGTGAACATCCCGATCGGTGTGCTCGGTTTCCTCTTCGGGCTCGTGTACCTGCAGGAGAACAAGGAGCCGACGGCGGGCTCGTTCGACTTCCCCGGTTTCGTCCTGGCGGCGGCCGGCCTCGCCAGTCTGCTGTATTCGCTCTCCCAGGGCCCCGACAAGGGCTGGGGCTCCACGGAGGTGCTCGCCACGGGAATCGCGGGCATCGTCCTGCTGGGGGCCATGGTGCGGGTCGAGCTGACCAGGGAGAGCCCCATGCTGTACCTGCGGCTCTACGGCGACCGGATGTTCCGCAACTCGAACATGGTGAACACGTTCTCCTACGGGGCGTTCGCGGCGTTCCTGTTCCTGCTGCCGCAGTTCCTGCAGACCCTGCTGGGCCTCACCGCCCTCGAGTCGGGTCTCACGACGTTCCCCCAGGCCGTCGGAGTCATTCTCGCCAGCCAGTTCGTGGGCAAGTGGTACCACACGGTCGGGCCACGCCGGCTGGTGACCGTCGGCCTCATCATGGTGTCTCTCTCCACGGTGCCCTACGTCTTCGTCGGGATGGACGTGAGCACGTGGACCATCCGCGGCCTCATGCTCGTGCGCGGTCTCTCCATGGCGTGCTCCTTCGTTCCGCTCCAGGCGTCGACATACGCGAACATCGAGAAGGCCGACACGGGACGGGCCTCCGCGATCTTCAGCACCCAGCGCCAGGCATCCGCGGCGTTCGGCGTCGCCATCCTCTCGACGGTGTTCTTCTCGTGGCGCAACCACGTGTCCACCGGCCCGAAGCCGACGCCGGACAACCTGCTGTCGGCGTTCCACGTCGCTTTCGCTGCGAGCATCCTGATTTCATTCATCGGCGCCGTGTACGCGTGGTTCTTCATCAAGGACATCGATGCCGCACCGACGATGCACCCGCGGCCGAAGAAGACCCGAACGGCGAATGTCTGACACCAGTCTCTTCCATGAATCAGGGGTCATCGTCGACCACGACGGCCGTGCCGAGCTCTTCCACGACTTCCTCGACACCCCCACGGCTGATTCGTTCTTGGAGTCGCTTTCTGTCGAGGTGCAGTGGGAGCAGGCCGAACTGATCGTCTTCGGGCGCAAGGTGGTGGAGCCACGGATGTCCGTGTGGTACGCCGACAACCGGATGGACTACGCGTACTCAGGCACATCGCGAGCGGCCCACGCGTTCACGCCGGCACTCGACAGGCTCCGCCGCGACGTGCAGGACCGCACGGGTGCGTGCTTCAACTCGGCGCTCGTGAACCTCTACAGGGACGGCAACGACCGTCTCGGTTGGCACGCCGACAACGAGGAGTGCAACGGACCGGAACCGACCATCGCGTCCTTGTCGTTCGGCGCGGAACGCCACTTCGACCTGCGTCACCGCGCCTCGGGCGAGACCCGGCGGGTCACCCTGCCCCACGGGTCACTCCTGATGATGTCGGGGGCACTCCAGAGACACTGGGTGCACCAAGTGCCGGCCATGAAAAAGGTCAGGTCACCGCGCATCAACGTGACCCTCCGCCTCGTCTCCTGAACCCCGTACTACGGTCATGCCCGTGGAACATTCGCTCTGGCAATTCTTCGTTGACCACCGACCGTCGCTCGTGGTGGACCTTGCCAAGATGTTCGCAGCCCTCGGGGATGATCTGGTTCTCCTGCCTCTCACGGTGCTGCTCGCGTTCTTCGGGCTCGCCACGAGGAAGCGCACTCTCGCGACCCTCGGACCGGTCTTCGCGATGGTCCCCACGTTCGTCGCTGTGGGGG
>JBEGQK010000127.1:0-3412 GCA_041180985.1 Actinomycetota bacterium | reverse complement strand
TTGTTCTTCTCCATCGCGACCGACATCGCCTCGATGTCATCGGCATCCACCTGGATGACATCGTCGAGCAGCGTGCCGTAGCCCACCTTGTTGGGTGCGATGCCTTGGGCACTCGTGCCGCCGTAGTTTGTGCCGTGGTAGCCGCGCATGCGGCTGATGATCACCGTGCGCTCCGGATGGCCGGCCTGCACGTGGGCAACTCGGGCGATTTTCATCGCAGAGTCGACGGCCTCCGAGCCACTGCCGCACAGGAAGACCCGCGCGCCGGGAATGGGGGAGAGCGACGCGATCTTCTCGCACACGGCATCGGCAGGGTCCGTGGTGAACGGGTCGAATGCCGAGTACGCCTCGAGCGTGGTCATCTGCTGAGCGACCGCGTCGGCCATTTCGCGTCGGCCGTGGCCGATGGCGCAGTACCAGAGGCTCGCCATTCCGTCGATCAGTTCGTGGCCGTCCGCCGTGGTCACCGTGGCGCCCTTGCCGCTCACCAGGCGGATGAACGAGGGTCGGGCGGGCTTGGCAAAGGGGTGCAGGAAGGCGCCGGTCATGGGCCAACCCTACGACAGGTTGCATTTCGGAGCTTGGGAAGTAAGAATGAGAATCGTTCCCATATTGGGGTGAGGTGCATGAGGCGGGCATTCGGATTCACGGCAGGACTGGTGGTGCTGGTCTGTGCACTGCCGGCGTGCGGTCCGAAGAGCGTGCAGTCCACCAGCGACATCGTCGTCACGAATTCCGTTCTCGCATCGATCGTGCAGCAGGTCGTGGGGGATTCGGCTCGTGTGGAGTCCGTGATTCCCGACGGCAAGGACCCGCACGAGTTCCAGCCGTCCGCGGGGGACATCGCGAAGATCGCGAACGCGAAGTTGGTGGTTGCGAACGGGTTCGGTTACGAGCCGACGCTGAAGAATGCGATCGCATCCGCGCGTGCGGACCACGTGATGGTGTTCGATGTCGAGCAGGAGATCCCGGGTCTTGCCGGCGGCGACCCGCACTGGTTCACCGACCCGATGACTGCGGCGGCGGTCGCGGCGAAGCTCGTGCCCGTGCTCGAGCAGTCATTCGGTGTGAGTCTCGACGAATCGTTCGCCACGGCGCTCTCCGATTTCAAGGCCGCGGCGGACGAAGGCAAGAAGGCGATCGATGCGGTGGCGCCGGTTACCGAGGCGGGCAGTTCGTGCCCGTTCGGGTCCGAGCACGTCTTCCTCGGGCCGTTCTCGGAACGGTTCGATTGCCCGGCGTCTGCCGTTCTCCACGCTGGTGCGCGGGTCCCCGACGCGGAGCCATCGGCGGCCATGATCGAGGACTTCGTGGCTGCGATCGAGGGGAACCACCTGAGGGTTCTCCTCGAGGACGCATCGGAACCGTCGAAGGTGCTCGCGCAGGTCGCCAAGCAGACCGGTGCGAAGGTTGTTGCTGTCAACGTGCACGGTATGGGCGCTGCCACGACTTACCGCAAGTACATCTCGAACATCGTCGACGCACTCGTGGCGGGACTCGCATGAACGGGTTGTTCCAGCCGTTCATGGACAACGAGTTCATGCGGCACGCGCTCCTTGCGGGCATTCTGGTGAGCATCCTGTGCGCATGCGTCGGCACGTTCATGGTGCTGCGTGGCCTCGCATTCGTCGGTGACGCTCTGGCCCACGGCGTTCTCCCCGGGATCGCCATCGCCACGTTGATCGGTGCTCCCGCCTTCACCGGTGCCGCGGTCGGGGCGCTCGTGATGATGGGGGGAGTGAACGTGGTGCAGAGGCGCACGCGACTGTCGCCCGACACCGCAGTGGGGCTTCTGTTCGTGGGGATGCTCGCCCTCGGCGTGATCATCACGTCCCGGTCTGCCTCCTTCTCCGGCGACATCACGCACATCCTGTTCGGGGAGATCCTCTCGGTGGACACCGCACACCTCGCATGGATAGGCGTGACTGCGTTCGTCGTCGGGGTCACGACGTGGGCGCTGCGCCGGCCGTTCCTGCTGCTCAGCATCGACAATGACCTCGCCGACACTTCCGGTTTCCGCAGCGGTCGGTACAACACCGTGATGATGATGCTCATCGGGGCCGTCGTTGTCGCATCGTTCCAGACCGTCGGCACGCTGTTGGTGTTCGGGATGCTCGTCGCCCCCGCGGCGACGGCGGCACTGATCACCCGCAGGCTCGGCACGATGATCCTCGTCGCGTCCGTCGTCGGGTCGATCAGCACGTGGGTGGGACTGCTGATCAGTTATCACGCCGACCTAGCGGCCGGTGCCACGGTTGTGGTCACCGCGGTCTTTTTCTTCGTGGTTGCCCTCGTCGTTCGCGGCGGCACCTCCGGGTTCGTCTCTGCCCATCCTTCGCACTCCGGTCACGCTCACGTGGGGCACGATCACTGATGGCGTTCATCGAGACCGAGGACCTGGCCGTCGGCTTCGACCGCCATGTCGTGGTGGATGGCATCACCCTGAACGTGGAGCCGGGCGGTCTCGTCGTGCTGATGGGCACGAACGGGTCGGGGAAGAGCACGATGCTGCGCACGTTCGCCGGTCTGCTCGAGCCGATGGCCGGCGACGTGAAGGTTCTCGGCGACTGGCCGGGGCACCATTCGGCACGCGTCGCGTACCTGCCGCAGCATCCTCAGTCACTTGCCACACTGCCGCTGCGCGCGCGGGACGTGGTGGCAATGGGCCGCTACGCGTCGCAGGGGCTCTTCGGCCGCACGTCAACCGCCGACAGGGAAGCGGTCGATTCCGCGATGACCCGGATGTCCGTGACACAGTTCCGCGACAAGCCGCTCCATGCACTCTCCGGCGGTCAGCAGCAACGCGTGCACCTCGCGCAGATCCTCGCGCGACAGGCCGATGTCGTGCTGCTCGACGAGCCGACGGCGGGGCTCGATGCCCAGGGCCGAAAGGCTGTTGCGCGCATGGTGCAGGAGGAACGCGACGCCGGGCACTGCGTGGTGATGGCAACGCACGACCTCGTCGACGCGGAACCCGCTGACACGGTGCTATTGCTTGCGCACCGTCTGATTGCGCAGGGCCCGCCCGATGAGACGCTGACGGACGAGAATCTCCGGGCGTGCTACGGCTTCACGGACCGCCACTAGGCGTCCGTGGTTCGGGCTTCACGGACCGCCACTAGGCGGTTTGCTCAGACGCGCTCGATGATGGTGGCGGTGCCCATGCCGCCGCCCGTGCACATGGTGACGAGACCGGTCTGCAGGTCGCGGCGTTCGAGTTCGTCGAGCAGCGTGCCGATGAGCATCGACCCGGTCGCACCGATCGGGTGACCGAGGGCCATGGCGCCACCATTCACGTTCACCTTGTCCGGGCTGACGCCGGTGTCCTTGAAGAACTTGAGCACGACCGAAGCGAAGGCCTCGTTCACCTCGAACAGGTCGATGTCGTTGAAGGTCATGCCGGCCTTCTCGA
>JBEGQK010000126.1:0-3165 GCA_041180985.1 Actinomycetota bacterium | reverse complement strand
CGCATTGCCGAGGTCGACCACGACGGACGTCGCCACACCGAAGGGTCGCGGGTCCTCCACCACCCTGACGGTCCCCGAGCAGTCCCCCGTGGCCACCTGCTCCGCCGACCATTCGCGCGCGCCACCGCAGACGCCGAGAATGAAGACCAACATGTACGACGCGCGGCTCCGACGGAGGGTCACCGACGCAACGGCAACGGAAGCCCACACGACGAGCGCGCCGGCAGCCGAAGGTGCCCAGCGCCCGGCGCACGAACCGCACCACAGAGCAACGGCCACCAAGACGATGCGTGGGCGATGCCACGGTCGAATGGTTGCCGCGCCGTACGATCGTTCAGTGCCGACCGACCGAAACGCCTCCAGAGAATCCTTCCCGGGTGGCATCGTTCAGACCCGGCGCGCGGTGAGACGGCGCGGTGGCATCACGGGCATCGCGGTGGCGTGCTCGTTCCTTGTCGTCGGGTGGCTGCTGAGGGCGATCTTGGGCGGCGCCATCGGTGGCGCGCTGTCGTTCGTGGCCATGGTGGCCGCCTTCCCGTTGATGCCGATCGTGGGCATCCCCGCCGCGGACGGGACTGTTCGCACCGCGGTCGCCGTGCTCGCGAGCCTCGGCGTGTGGTGGCTGCTCGGCCAGGTGGTGGCGGGGCGTGTCACGCAACGAGCCGTCGCCGGCTGGCGGGAGTGGTTCCGCGAGTTCCTGGTTCTCGGTTCGGGACTGTGGCTCGGCGCCATCGGTTCGGTGCTGATTGCGGCATTCGTTCTCGGCGCGCTCTGATCACACCGTGACCATCTGACGCATCGCATCGAGCTTTGCGGGCCCGATGCCCGGCACGTTCAGCAGGTCCTCCACCTTCGAGAAGGGCCCCTTTGATTGGCGGTAGGCGATGATCTGTCTTGCCGTTGACGGACCGACACCGGGAAGTTCGTCCAGTTGCGCTGCGGTGGCCGTGTTGATGTTCACCTTCGCGGGCACGGTGGTGGCCGGTGCGGCAGTCACCGCGGGAGACGCGGGAACGGTGGTGGTCCGCTTGGGCTGCAGTCTCGGCTCGGGCCTGCGCGTAGGCCCAATCGTGCGCCGGACCCGCACGGGAACGTAGATCTGCTCGGTGTCGACGATGGTCTGGGCGAGATTGATCGACTCGAGGTCGGCGTTCGCGGTGGCGCCACCGGCCGCGCGGACCGCATCGACGACCCGCTGTGACGATGACAATTCGTACACCCCGGGGTTCCTCACCGCCCCGGCCACGTGCACCTTCACCGTGACCGGGACGACGGAAGATGCAGCCACCCCGGCACCCGGGGAGGACGACCACGTCGCCGTGGGCAGCGACGCCTCGAGCGGAGGAGGTGACGGGAGGAACATGAACCCGCCCGCGACGAGCAGGAGCAACGAAACTGCCGCGCCCGACAGGACGCGACGCGGCCCGACGAACCTGTACCAGTGGATCAATCGTGTGCGCAGGTCGCGGGAGTCATGCATGCCCCCATGTGGTCGGTCCCCCGGCGGGGACGGCACGACGGTCAGTAGAGGTGCGAGCTGAGGAGGCGGCGGTACTTCGCCGTGCGCGGGTCGGAGGGGCCCATGGTCTCGAGGATGTCGAGGAACTCCTGACGTGCGGTCTCGTCTGCCTTCACCCTCGGCAGCAACGCGTTCAGTTCGTCGTCGAAGTTGTCGACCGGGTTCAAGGCAAGTCGTGCCGATGCCGCGATGCGGCGCACACGGTCCGTCTCGGGCAGACGGGCGAGGAACGTGAGTGCCTCCTCCGCCTTGCCGGACTTCACCAGCACCTCAGCGAGCGAGCACACGGTGTCCTCGTTGCCGGGCATCAACGCAACGGCGTCGCGCAATGCCTCCTCGGTGCCCTGCGCCATGAGTTCCATGGCACGTTGCTCGGTGGGGTTCGGCATGAGCGCCTGCACCACGCGCTGGATCTCGTGCTCCGGCTTGGCACCCACGAACGCATCGATCGGCTGGCCGCCCTTGAACGCGACCACTGTCGGTATGGACTGCACTCCCATGGCCTGGGCGATCTGCGGGTTCTCGTCGATGTTGATCTTCGCCAGCACGACCTGGCCGCCGGTTGCGTCGGTGGTGCGCTCGAGAATCGGCGTGAGCTGCTTGCAGGGCCCGCACCATGGCGCCCAGAAATCCACCAGGACCGGGGTGGTCAGGGACTTCTCGATGACCTCTTTTTCGAACGTTGCATCCGTTACGTCTACGGCCATGCAGGCACGATACAGGTAGTTTCTTGGCGTGGGATTGCCGAACGGGATCAGCGGGAACGTCGAGCAATGGCTCGTCTCGAACATCGAGGGAGCAACGGCTCCGTTCTCGTACGTGCAGATTGCCGGGGGCCACTCGAACCTCACATTCGCGGTCACCGATGCTGCAGGACACAAGTACGTCCTGCGCCGGCCACCGCTCGGTCATCGTCTCGCCAGCGCCCACGACATGGGACGCGAGCACAAGATCATCGCGGCGCTCGCCGACAGCGACGTCCCGGTCGCCCCTGCGCTGGGGTACTGCAGCGACGAGGCGGTGAACGAGCTCCCGTTCTACGTGATGAAATTCGTCGACGGTCTCGTCGTGCGCGACAAGGCGTTCGCCGAGGACGTCCTCACCCCCGCAGCACGCACCCACGCGAGCGAATCGATCGTGGACACGATGGTCGCCATCCACGGAGTCGACATCAACGCGGTCGGGCTCGCCGACCTCGGCAAGCACGAGGGATACATCGCACGCCAGCTGAAGCGGTGGCACCAGAACATCGTGGACCAGCGCACGCGCGACCTCCCGCTCGTCGAATCGGTCTTCGAGGAACTGTCCCGCCGCATCCCCGAGCAGAAGGAGGTCACCCTCGTCCACGGTGACTACCGACTCGACAACTGCATGGTGAACGCGGCAGGTGACGTGATTGCGGTTCTCGACTGGGAGATCTGCACGCTCGGCGACCCCATGGCCGACCTCGGCCTGTTGATGGTCTACTGGAACGGACCCGGCGACGACGTCAGCGCGTGGTCGAACAGCGTGTGCACCGCCGAGGGATTCCTCGACCGCCCGCAACTCGCGGCCCGGTACGCCGAGAAGTCCGGTCGCGACATCTCGCAGCTCGACTTCTACACGGCGTTCGCGTTCTGGAAGCTCGCGTGCATCATCGAGGGCGT
>JBEGQK010000125.1:0-2700 GCA_041180985.1 Actinomycetota bacterium | reverse complement strand
TCCCGACCCCGTGGCAGCACCGGAGGAGGTGCTGGTGCGCGTGCATGCCACCGCACTGAACAGGGCCGACCTGCTGCAGCGAATGGGCATGTACCCGAACCCGTTCCCGGCCGACGACGAGATTCCCGGTCTCGAATTCGCCGGTGAGGTCATCTCGTGCGGTGCGCGGGTGACCATGTGGAAGCCGGGCGACCGCATCATGGGAATCGTCTCCGGCGGTGCCTACGCAGAGAGGCTCGTCATTCACGAGCGCCAGGCCATGGCCGTGCCCGAAGGGATGTCATGGACGGATGCTGCGGCCATTCCCGAGGTGTTCATCACCGCGTGGGACGCACTTGTCGTCCAGGGCGGTCTCACGTCCGGTCGATGGGCGATGGTGCATGCCGGCGCGTCGGGTGTCGGCACGGCCGCCATCCAGATCTGCAGGGCCATCGGTGCGCGCATCATCGTGACGTGCTCTGCGGGCAAGGTGCAGGCGTGCCGCGATCTCGGGGCAGACGTCGTGGTCGACTACGGCAGCCAGGATTTCGTGGACGAAGCCCGCTCGGCCACCGGCGCCGCCGGCGTCGACGTCATTCTCGACGTCATCGGCGGGGAGTACGTGGACAAGAACATCGCCGCGCTCGCCGTCAAGGGCCGCATCATCCAGGTCGGCGTGATGGCGGGCAAGCCACTGCCGTTCAACGTGGGACTGCTGCTCGGCAAGCGCGCCAGCATCACCGGCACCGTCCTGCGGGCACGTCCCACGGAGGAGAAGATCGCGATCAGCAGGCAGTTCGCTGCCGAGATGCTGCCGCTGTTCACCACGGGGCAGATGAAGCCCGTGGTCGACTCCGTGTACCCGCTCGAGAAGATCGCGGACGCGCACATCCACATGGCGAACAACGCCAACGTGGGCAAGATCGTGGTGACGCTGGCCTAGGGGCCGGCTGCGCGCCGTATCAGCGCTTGGCGATGTCCACGTAGTCGCGCTCGTCCTCGCCGATGTACCACTGGCGGGGACGGCTGATCTTCTGCTCCTTGTCGCCGAGCAGTTCCTGCATGTGCGCCAGCCAGCCGACGGTGCGGGGGATGGCGAACAACACGGTGAACATGTCGACGGGGAAGCCGAGTGCCTGGTAGATCAGGCCCGAATAGAAGTCCACGTTCGGGTACAGCTTGCGCGACTTGAAGTAGTCATCGTTCAGGGCGACTTCCTCCAACTTGAGCGCGATGTCGAGCAGCGGGTTCTTCCCGGTCACCTCGAACACCTCGTACGCCGTCTTCTTGATGATCGTGGCGCGGGGGTCGAAGTTCTTGTACACGCGGTGGCCGAAGCCCATGAGGCGGCCGGAGCCGTTCTTCACGTCCTCGATGAATGCGGGAACGTTCTCGATGCTTCCGATCTCGGTGAGCATCCGCACGACTGCCTCGTTGGCGCCGCCGTGGAGCGGGCCGTAGAGAGCCGATGCGGCGGCTGCCGTGGCGGTGTACGGGTCGCTGTTCGCCGAGCTGACGACGCGCATGGCGGTGGTGCCGCAGTTCTGCTCGTGGTCGGCATGCAGGATGAACAGGATGTCCATGGCGCGTGCCAGGACCGGGTCCACCTTGTAGTCGTCACCGATGCGGAACATCATGTTCAGGAAGTTCTCGCCGTAGGACAGCGAGTTGTTCGGCGACACGAAGGGGAGACCCTGGCTGAACCGGTAGCACATTGCCGCGATGGTGGGGACCTTCGCGATGAGGCGGATGATCTGCTTGTCGAGCGAGGTCTTGTCGAAGATGTCCTTGGCGTCGTCGTAGAACGTGCCGAGCGCTGCCGTGGCCGAGATGAACATGCCCATCGGGTGGGCGTCGTAGTGGAAGCCGTCCACGAACCGCTTGCGCATGTTCTCGTGGATCATGGTGTGCAGGGTGACGTCACGCGTCCACGTGTCGAGCTGTGCCTTGTCGGGCAGGTTGCCGTTCAGCAGCAGGTACGCGACCTCGAGAAACGTCGACTTCTCGGCGAGCTGCTCGATCGGGATGCCGCGGTAGCGGAGGATGCCGTTGTCACCGTCGAGGTAGGTGATGGCGGAGGCACACGCCGCGGTGGACAGGTACGCCGGGTCGTACATGAACAGGCTCGGGTCGAGCTGGCGGAGGGCCGAGGAGGAGAACACGCCCCCCTGGATCGGCACCGTGACCGTCTTTCCTGTCCGGTCATCGGTGATGGTGATGGTGTCAGCCATTGTGGGGTCCCCTTTTTCACTGACGTTTGGTTGGTCGGGGGCTTTCTCCCCCGCTGTTCAGAATAGGGGATGGGGATACCCGGCACGCATTCCGGCGCAGCGGTTGCGCACGCCGTTCCAACGCTTTCCAGCGTCGAGCCCGCGGGTCAGAGAGGGGTGTTGTCGTGCTTGCGGGAGACGAGCTTCTCCCGCTTGTCGCGGAGCATGTGCAGCGCAGCACAAATCTCCCGGCGTGTGTCGGCCGGCTCGATCACGGCGTCGACGAAGCCGCGTTCGGCAGCGACGTACGGGTTCAGGAGGCGCTCCGTGTAATCGCGCTCGAACTCCGCCCGCTCGTCCTGGGTCGCGCGTCGCTGGAGGATGGCGGCCGCCTGTCCGGCGCCCATCACCGCGAGTTCCGCCCCGGGCCACGCGAGGCACAGGTCGTTGCCCATCTTCTTCGAGTCCATGACGATGTACGCGCCGCCGTAGGACTTGCGCAGGATCACGC
>JBEGQK010000124.1:0-7202 GCA_041180985.1 Actinomycetota bacterium | reverse complement strand
GGCGGCTGGCAGGAAGTCACCCCGCAGCGCTGACCCCATGAGCGATTCAGCCTCCGTCGGCATCATCGGGTCGGGTCTCGTGGCCACCCGTGTGGCCGCAATCCTCTCCGCTCACGGCGTGCGTCCGCGCATGGTGCCCCACGTGCATTCCACGGAGCTTCTTGACCGCGAGATCGTGGTGATGGCCCACGGCGGCAACCACGCGGCACTCGCCGGCACGTACTTGAGCCACGGCATCAGCGTGGTCAGTTGCTCGGACCGCATGGCAGACGTGATGGCAATGGTGGACCTGCAGGACCGGGCACAAGCAAACAACGCCGTGTTGATCCCCGGTGCCGCCTGCATGCCCGGATTGAGCGGCCTGTTGGTGGCCCACGCGGCGCGCGCTTTCGACCAGGTGGACGAGGCGCATCTTGCGATGCACGGCACGGGCGGACCGTCGTGCGCGCGCAACCACCACGATGCGCTGTCGGGAACGTCGGTCGGATGGCACGACGGCGAATGGCTGCAGCGTCCCGCCGGAAGCGGTCGCGAACTGTGCTGGTTCCCCGACCCTGTCGGCCCTCGCGACTGCTACCGGTTCGGCACCGCCGAACCGATGCTGCTGCAGCGTGTGGTGCCGAGCCTGCAGCGCATCACGGCCCGGGTCTCGGCGACACGCCGTGACCGTTTGACCGCTCGTCTGCCGATGATGTCGCCACCGCACGCCGAGGGCGGCGTCGGTGGTCTTCGCGTCGAGCTCCGTGGTTCGCGCCAGGGTGGCCGCCATGACGAAGTTGTCGGCATCGCCGACCGTCTGGCCACCGTTGCCGGGGCGGTGGCGGCCGAGTGCGTGCACGTGCTGCTGAAGGGCGGGATCGAACCCGGTGTGCGGATCCTCGGCGCCGAGGGCCTGCCGAACGCGGACATCCTGGACGCCGTGTTGTCCAACGGGATCAGCCTGCACCGCTATGTCGGCAACTGACCCCACCCGCTCGGGGCGGATTCTCAATCATTCTCGGTAGCCTGCCTGGATGGCCGAGCACACCCATGAGCACATTGACCCCGCGGGTCTTGCGCACGAGGTGGCGGCCCGCCTGGCCACCGTCGGTCAGCGTCTGACGGGCACACGCCGGTCGATCGTGGAGGCCCTTGCCGCCTCGGATCGTCCGCTGTCCATCCCCGAAATCCTGGAATCGAGCCAGGGCCTCGCCCAGTCCTCGGTCTACCGAAACCTCTCGTTGCTGGAGCGTGCCGGGGCGGTGGCGCGTGTGGTGACCACCGATGAGTGGGCCCGCTACGAACTCAGCGAGGAACTGACCGGCCACCACCACCACCTGATGTGCAGCAAGTGCGGTGCGGTGAACGACGTGCGCGTGCCCGACGATGTCGAAGCGGACCTCGACCGCGCACTCGAGGTGCTTGCCGCGCGCGCCGGGTTCGCGCTGCAGCACCACCGTCTCGACCTGATCGGGGTGTGCAGCGCATGTCGTTGAGGATCGCCAGCACCCTGCAGACGCCGGACCTTCTGCCCGGTCGCATCGTGCACCTGCCCGGTCGCGGTGAGATGTTCGTGCGTCACCACCAGCACCGTGACGCGACACGACCGACGTTGTTGCTGCTGCACGGCTGGACCGCATCGTGCGACACGCAGTTCTTCACCGCGTACGAGACGCTCGCGGCGCAGTACTCGATTGTCGGGGTCGACCACCGCGGTCACGGTCGGGGTCTGCGCCCGAACCGCGAGTTCTCCCTGGAGGACTGCGCGGACGACGCTGCGGATGTTGTTCGCAGTCTCGGCATCGACAGCGTCATCACCGTCGGTTACTCGATGGGCGGGCCGGTCAGCTTCCTGGTGCAGAGGCGTCACCCCGAACTGGTGACCGGCATGGTGTTCCAGGCGACCGCGATGGAGTGGAGCGGCACGTCGAAGGAACGCGCACGCTGGCGCGTTGCCCGCATCGTGCAACCGCTCGTGCGCAGGTTCATCACACCGCGGACGTTGCGGTGGATCATCAGCCGCGACATCCCGCGCGGCCACGAACTGTCGCGATTCGTCCCGTGGTTGGTGGGCGAGACGCGCCGCAACGACCCGTGGATGATCAGCGAGGCGGGGCATGCCATCTCGCGCTTCGATGCACGACCGTTCGCGGAGTCAGTGAACGTGCCCACCGCGATGGTGGTCACCACGCGTGACCGCCTGGTTCCGCCCGTGAAGCAGTACGCACTGGCAACGACCGTGCGGGCGAACATCGTGGAGCTGGAAGGCGACCACTTCGTGACGCTGGTGTCGCCGCGTGAGTACGCCGCTGCTACGCGCCGCGCTGTTGATTCAGTCGCGAATCCTGCTGCTCGCTGAGCTTCTCCAGCATCTCGGTGATGTGCTCCAGCTGGTCCTTCAGATCCTGCGTGGTCACGACATCGGCCAGTGCGAGGCGCACACCGGCGAGCTCGCGGGCGAGGTACTCGGTGTCGGCCTGCGTGCGCGCTGCCATCTGACGGTCACGCTCGGTCTGCTCGCGGTCGCGGTCTTCCTGACGGTTCTGCGCGAGCAGGATCAGGGGCGCGGCGTACGAGGCCTGCAGAGACAGGATGAGCGTGAGGAAGATGAACGGGTAGCCGTCGAACTGCAGCTGCTTGATGGCGTTGACGAGCACCCAGCTGACGACGATGACCGTCTGGAAGATCAGGTAGCGACCAGTGCCGAGGAAGCGGGCAATCGCCTCGCTGAACTGGCCGAATGCATCCGGGTCGTAGTGGATGCCGATGCGGCGCCGCTGGCGCGGCGCGGTGAGGTCGTTGCGGCGCTTCATGACGTTGCCGCCTGACGTCGGCGCTGGCGCCAGTCGGCGGGCAGCATGCGGTCGAGAACGTCGTCAACGGTGATGGCGCCGAGAAGGCGGCCGGCATCGTCGCACACGCCCACGGCGAGCAGGTTGTAGGACGCGAGGAACTCGGCGACCTCGCGGTCGCTGACGTTCACGTTGACGGTGGGCTCCTTCGCGAGACAACGACCGAGCTCGGTGCTCGGCGGTTCGCGCAGCAGGCGCTGCAGGTGCACCACGCCCTGGTACGCACCGGTGGGTGCCTTGAACGGAGGCTGCGTGATGAACACCTGCGCAGCGATGGAGACGAGCCAGTCAGGGTCGCGCACCTGTGCGAGCGCCTCCGCGACGGTTGCGGTGGGTCCCATGATGATGATCTCGGGGGTCATCAACGCACCCGCCGTTCCGGGCTGGTACGAGAGCAGCTGGCGCACGACCTCCGCGTCGTCCTCGTCCATGGCCTCGAGAACCTCGGTGCGCTTCTGCGCGGGCATCTCCGCAAGAAGGTCGGTGAGGTCGTCGAACTCCATCTCCTCGAGCACGTCGACGAGTCGGTCGATGTCGAGACCGGCGATCAACGCGAGCTGCTCGTTCTCGGGCAGTTCCTCGAGGAGGTCGGCGAGACGGTCGTCGTCCATTTCCTTTGCGAGCAGCTGACGCTGCGCCGCGGGCAGGCTGCGCACGACCGTTGCCACGTCGCTCGGGTGAAGATCGCGGAGACGCGCCGCTTCGGCGGCCATCTCGGTTGCGGCGGCGAAGAGACCGGGCACACCGTTCCACTCGACGAGGCGGTACGAGGCCTTCGTGCCGAACTTCGCGCGACGGGTGAGGCGCACCTTCGCGACCTCCCAGCCGTTCTCGCGGGCGGTGGTGGTGGGGCGGAGAGCGACGTCACTGACGGTCTCGTCTGTCACGCGCTTGTCGATGACATCGGCGCCGAGAAGGCGCTCGCCGTCACGCGGCTTGAACGGGTGCAGGTCGACGTCCCAGGAACGCAGGCGCACGCCGTCGGCGTCGACTGCAGAGATGCGGTTCGCGTTCACGAAGATGCGGCGGCGCTGGCTGGTGGCGACGAAACCGGACACCCGCGGGGCAGCACCGAGACGGCCGGGAATGACAACAATGTCGTCGACCCGGCCGATGGCCGCACCGCCCGCGTCCAGCAACGGCAGGCGCATGATTCGGAATGCATAGAGGAGATCGCCTGCCATGGCAGCAAGGGTACCCCCGTTATCCACAGGGGAGAGGGTGGGTTAAATGCCTGCTCCGATAGCCTTTCGTCTTGCCCTTCGGGGACGTAGCTCAATTGGTAGAGCGCCTGCTTTGCAAGCAGGAGGTCGTGGGTTCGATTCCCATCGTCTCCACCATTCGTCCCGCTGCTGGCCCCGCGCCAAGCGCCCCCGGTCTCATGAACACCTCCGTCCTTCTCATCTCGTGCCCCGACCAGTCGGGCATCGTCGCGGCCGTTGCCGGATGGGTGGCGGGCGTCGGGGGCAACATCGTGCACGCCGAGCAGCACACGGACCACCACGACGGCATGTTCTTCCAGCGCGTCGAGTTCACCCACGCAGACACCGTCAACATCGACACGCTCCGCGCCGGTTTCGCGGCCGTGGCGGCCAACTGGAACATGGACTTCACGCTGAACGCCCTGCCGTGGAGGCCGCGCACGGCCATCCTGTGCTCGAAGCACCTGCACTGCGTGGCTGACCTGCTGTCGCGCACCACGTACGGCGATCTCGGCCTCGATGTCGTCTCCGTGGTGTCGAATCATGCGGATGCCCAGCCGCTCGCGCATGCGTTCGGGTTGCCGTTCATGCACGCACCCGTCGGTGACGGTGCCGGTGCCCGCGCCGAGCAGGAGGAGATGCTCGCGGGTGTGCTGCAGTCGATGGACGTCGACCTCGTGATTCTTGCCCGCTACATGCTGGTGCTGCCACCCGCAATCGTGTCGCAATGGTCTGGCCGCATGATCAACATCCACCATTCGTTCCTTCCCGCATTCATCGGAGCGAACCCGTACCGCCAGGCGCACGATCGTGGGGTGAAGGTGATCGGTGCGACGGCGCATTACGTGAGCGAGATACTCGACGAGGGTCCGATCATCGCCCAGGACGTGGCGCACGTGTCGCACCGCGACGACGTGCAGGACCTCACGCGGATCGGGCGCGACCTGGAGACCGTCGTCCTTGCGCGCGCCGTGCGGGCCCACGTGGAACACAGGGTTCTCGCGTGGAACAACCGCACGGTCGTTTTCGGCTGACCGCGTCACCTCCCGGCGCTTGACCGTCCGGACATCGGAACAACCGGAGCCCGCGTGTTGTTGGAGTGGGCATGCAGTACGTGGGCATTTACAACGCAGACGGCACGTTGCTGGGTGAGCTCGCGTACGTGCTGGCGAAGTACACCGGCAGGGGACACTGCGAACTGTGCGACATCACCCACGGTGCGTTGCGACGCAAGCCCGCGTGGGACGCAGCGTGCAGCCGGGCAGGTGTGCACATCGATCTCCGACACCGTGACGAGGTGACCGAGGAACAATTGAGCGTGGCGGGGGAACTTCCGGCCGTGATCGGGTTCCGTGACGGTCAGTGGGTGAGGGTCATGGGCCCGGAGGAACTGGGAGCCTGTGACGGCGACCCGGACCAGTTCATGACGCGCCTCCTCGCCTGAGGTTTCTACCCGGCCAGTGATTCGGGATGAATGCGCAGCGGCACCACCCGCGCGATGGCATTGAAGTCTCGGTCGTGATGCAGAACCTCGATGTCCTCTGAGAGGGCGACCGAGGCAATCAGACAGTCGATCAATGAGCGCACTGTGATGCCTTGGCTGCGGCACGTGCGGTAGATGGTTGAGGCCTCGTCAAAGTGATGTGGTTCGACGGGCAGCATCTGTGCGGCTGCGAGAGCGCTGTCGATCTGCAGCAGCATGTTCTGATCCTTCGCGCCCGCCTTCAGTTCCATGGAGACAGGCCCGCACACCAGCATCTCTTGGTGGTCCTGATTCATCCCACGAAGGGTGATGTTCGTCGGTGTGCCCGTGGCTCTGAAGTACTCCACCCATGCCGATGTGTCGATGAGGACGGTCACTTCTGACCGCGCATCTGCTCGAGGTCGCCATCCCAGCCCATGCCCTCCATGGCCAGGATCTCCTCGCGGGTGGCCTTGCGGGGTGCGAGCCGGTTGAGCGCGTAATTCACGGCTTCCTTCATGGTGGTGAAGCCGTACCGCTCCATGACCCGCTTGACGGCGTCTTCGTCGATGTCGATGTTTGTGCGTGCCATGGAGGCATCATACACATCGCATACACATCGTGTTTGTTGTGTTTTTCGGGACTTGATCAGCGAGAACATGTCCCCATGTGTGGACAGCTAGTCGGCGCGGGCAACCAGGGGAGGGTCAGGCGCCGGGGCCCATGTGCGAGGCAAGCACATTCAGCAAGATCAGGTCGCTGTCACTCAGCGGGGGCCGAAGGTCAACAACAACTCGGTGATGAGCGCGAGCCACTCTTCCTGCGACGGGGCCGTCTCGGGGTTGATGTCGGCAAGAACAGTGCCGAGCGGCACCGCCTCCACCAGTAGGGCGATGGCCTTTGCGCTGATGTCGGTGCGCACGAGGCCCCGGGCCTGCGCCTTCTCGATGACATCGATGAGAGCACGTGCCGAGCGGACCTGCTGCGCGGAGATCTCGTTGCGGAGCACTTCGTTGTGCTCGGCCGCGGCGAGGATCGCCAGGCGTCCCCACCTGTTCGCGCGACGCTGTTCGTCATCTATGTTTGCGCCGAAATTCGCGACCGAAGCCTCGAGCAGGCCCTCGACCGTTGTCGCATCGGCGATGTTCATGTCGACGGTGTCGATGTCGGCGTCAACGAGTTCCGCAAACTGCTGCGCACGCACTGCTGCTATGAGTGCCTGGCGGTCCTTGAAGTAGTGGTAGAGCAACCCCACCGCCACGCCGCAACGCTCGGCGAGTCCCGCCACGCGAAGTCCGGCCTCGCCGCGTTCGTCGATGACGGCCCGGGCCTCCGTGAGGATCACTGCGCGAGTGTCGTTCGGCTGGAGCACGCTCACACGCTACGGCATGTGCTCAGCGTTTGAGCATCGATGACCCTCACTGAATAGCCTGTGTCCGTGCACGGAATAGTGATCGTTGGTTCATCCTTGGCAGCGGTCCGTGCCGCAGAAACCCTGCGCCAGAACGGTCACGAGGGCACGATCACGGTCATCGGGTCAGAGCCGGGGATGCCCTATGACAGACCTCCTCTTTCCAAGAAGTACCTCTCCGGTGAGGTGGATGCCGAGCGCATCGCCCTGCGCAAGCCCGAGATGATCGATGCACTCGACATCACGTGGAGGCTCGGGTCGGCGGCGGTTGCCCTTGACACGGCAACGAAGACCGT
>JBEGQK010000123.1:0-7254 GCA_041180985.1 Actinomycetota bacterium | reverse complement strand
GCCTCGCCCGCGGCATCGTCGATGGTGCGGCCGAGGATGGCGTAGTCACCGTGGCCGCGCATCTCGATGATCATCGTGTGGCCGCCGCTCACCAGCAGCACCACCAGGGGGAACTCGAGTGCCGGGTCATCCAGCCACCCTGCGTACAGGTGTGCCTCGAGGTGGTTCACGCCGATGAACGGCTTGTCCCACGCGAGCGCGAGCGACTTCGCGGCCGACACACCGACGAGCAACGCACCGATGAGGCCAGGGCCGGCCGTGGCCGCGACGAGGTCGACGCGCGACGGAAGAACGCCTGCCTCGTCGAAAGCCCGGCGCACGACGGGCACGATGGACTCGAGATGGGCACGGCTCGCCACCTCCGGCACTACGCCGCCGAAGCGTGCGTGGATGTCGATCTGGCTGCTGACCACGGACGACAGGACGTCGTTGCCGCCCATCACGAGCGAGGCAGCAGTCTCGTCGCAGCTGGTCTCGATGGCGAGGACGACGGTGGATTCGTCCGCAATGAACGTGCTCATGAGCGCCTCGATTCGATGCGGTCGAGCCGTTCGGCGAACTCGGCGGTGTCCACGCCGTGGGCCCACATGATGATCGCGTCGTCGGTGTTCTCGTAGTAGCGCTTGCGCACCCCGGCCGGCACGAAACCGAACCGCCGGTACAGGTTCTGTGCAGCGGTGTTGGTGTGGCGCACCTCGAGCGTCATCGCCTGGCAGCCGCGGTCGTGCGACAGCCGCGCGAGGTCGAGCAGGATCTCGGTGGCGACGCCGCGCTGGTGCCACTGCGGGTCCACAGCGATGTTCGAGACGTGCGCGTCATCACCGCTGAACATGAGGCCGCCGTACCCGACGAGCTCGTCGTCGACGTATGCCACCAGGTAGTACCTGTTGCCCGCGCGCATCTGCGACAGTTCGGTCACGAACGTCCGGTGCGTCCACGGCCGTGGGTACACCTGCTCCTCGATCTCGAGCACGCGCTTCAGGTGGCGCCGCCTCATCGTCTCGGTGACCAGTGTGTTGGTGCTGCGCTCGCGCATGAAACTCATGCCGCACCGTCCCTCGTCCGCCAGTTGATCTCTGCATCCGGTGCTCGGAGGTACATCGGTTCGAGCGCGTCGGCGGCGACAACCCTGTCGCGTGCCACTCGCAGGGTGGCGAGACCGAGAACATCCTCCGCGCGCGGCATGGAGAACGTGGACGGGGCGAACGACGCTCCGGGGATCGACGCGAAGTCGTCGCGGTACCGCACGAAACCCGTCCCGACGCACGTGACCATCTCGCCACGGTCGGCAATGTCGATGGCGACAGAGGAAGGCACGGTGACCGAGGGAGCCTTCAGCACGGCCGGCTCGCCGGTCCCGTCGCCCCCGCGGTAGAGGGCCCAGTAGACCTCGCCGCGCCGCGCATCGAGCGCAACGGCGACAGGATCCTCGCTCGCGCCGAACCCGAACGCGATCGCATCGAGGCTGGAGACGGGCACGAGGGGGACGTCGAGCGCCCACGCCATCGTCTGCGCGGTCGCCATGCCGACGCGCATGCCGGTGAAGAGACCCGGACCGACATCGACGGCGATGTGGTCGATCTCGTCGACGCGCAGTGACGCCTGCGAGAGCACGAAGTCGATCATCGGTGCGAGCGACTCGGCATGACGGCGGTCGCTCGTGAGCATGGCCGACGCGCGCACACCCGAGTTGTCGCCCACGGCGACACCGACGCGCTCGACGGCAGTCTCGATCGCGAGGATCACGCCGACACCCCGGCAAGCGCGTTCTTCAGGCGGTCCCATCGCGTGTCCCAGCCGTGACCCACGACCGACACGGTGATGTGGCGGACGTCGTCATTTTCGTCGTCGGGCGAGAGGTCGACGGTCAGGTGGTCGCCGAGGAGATCATCGGCAACGTCGCCCCACTCGACGAGAACGACGGCACCGAGGTCCGCGCGCTCGCGCAGGCCGAGATCGGCAACCTCGCCGAGTGTGCCGAGTCTGTAGAGGTCCGCATGGTGCACGGGGTACCTGCCGCTCACGTACTCGTGCACAAGGGTGAACGTGGGAGACGAGACGCTCTCGTCACTGCCGACCCCGACGGCGTCGGCGAAACCGCGGGTGAACGCGGTCTTCCCCGCGCCCATCGGCCCGCTCAGCACGATGATGTCGCGGGGGCGGGTAATCGAAGCGATTGCACCGGCGATGAGGGCGGTCTGCGAAACGTCACGCGAGACGACGGAGATCACGCGTACCTCCGGAAGATGCGCGGCGACACCCCGCACACGATCTCGTACCCGATGGTGTCGGTCATCTCCGCCCAGTCATCGGCGGTGATGACATGTTCGCCCTGTCGTCCTATCAGGACGACCTCGTCACCGACGGAGACTGCACTGTCGTTGCCGCAGTCAACCATGATCTGGTCCATGGTGACGGTGCCGGCGATCCGGCGCGGGGTCCCGTTGATCAACACGCTCGCACCGGCCGCACCGAGCCGGCGTGGCACGCCGTCGGCGTACCCGATGGGAACGGTGGCGATCAGGCTCTGCTGTGAGACGGGCGTGCGCAACCCGTAGGACACAGCCTCGCCCGCTTCCACCCAACGGACTGCGGAGACGCGCGCCTTCAGTGACATCGCGGGGATGAGTCCCCGGCACTCCTCAGCGACACCGTGACCGGGGAGCAACCCGTACGTGGCGATGCCGACGCGAGCCATGGTGAAACGGCTGTCGGCGTTCACCAGCGCCGCCGCCGAGTTCGCCGCATGCACGATGGGCGGGTTGACGCCTCGCTCCGACAGAGTGTCGAGAACGGAGCGGAAGGTGTCGAGCTGCCTCGCGTTCGCGGGGTGGGACGGCTCGTCCGCAACGGCGAAGTGCGTGTACACGCCCTCCACCGTCAACTGAGGATGGCTCGACACGTACTGGGCCAGACCGAGGACCTCGGACGGCTGGGCACCCACGCGGTGCATGCCGGTGTCCACTTTGATGTGCACACCGACCTCACGGCCGGTGGTCTGCGCGGCGGCAGCGATCGCGGCTGCACCGCGCGTGGTGGTCACCGTGGGTGTGAGCGCATACCCCACGAGAAGTTCGGCCATCTCCGCCGGCTGCTCGCTGAGCACGAGGATCGGCGCCTGGATGCCGCTGCGGCGCAGCAGCACACCCTCGTCGACGATCGCGACACACAGACCCTTCGCCCCGGCTGCGAGTGCCGCCTGCGCCACGGGCACCGAGCCGTGCCCGTACCCGTTCGCCTTCACGACTGCCCACACGTCCGTGGGGGCGATGCGCTGGGCGACGATTGCCACGTTGTGCTGGATGAGACCGAGGTTCACCTCGGCCCACGCCCATCGTTGTGAGAAGTCAGTGCTCATCGTCGTCCCTCCACCATGATGTCGCTCAGGACGTCGGAAACCATGGACACGATGTCGCGCGCGATTGCCCCCTCTGCGGCGAGCGACGAACCGGCCATGCCGTGCACGAACGCACCCGCCGCCGCGGCCTCGGGTGCCTCCATGCCGCGGGCGAGGAACGCGCCGATGATGCCGGCGAGAACATCGCCGCTGCCGGCGGTCGCGAGTCGTTCGTCACCGGACACGACGAGGTAGGTCGGGTGCCCCGCAGTGGCGACGATCGTGGTCGGGCCCTTGCGCAGGAGGGTGCAGCCGGTTTTCTCCGCCAGGTCCCGCGTGGCCGACAGCCTGTCGGGCGCGGCGGCGTCGCCGCCGATCGCGGCGAACTCGCCGTCGTGCGGGGTGAGGACGGTGGGAGCGGTCCTGCCCGCCAGTGTTCCGTAGCTCCCGCGGGGGTCGACTGACTCCGCGATGCCGTCGCCGTCCACCACGGCCGGCAGCGCGACCTCGACGAGAACCTCGCGGATCTCGAGGGCAACGTCATCGCCGCGGCCGAGGCCCGGCCCGATCACGAGGGCATCGAAACGGCGTGCATCGGACGCGAGGAATGCGGCCCAGTCGGTGTCGGGCAACGGGTGGTGCACGACCTCCGTGGGGAGCTGTGCGCCCGTGATGCCACCGCGCGTCGAGAGATGCACGATGCCCGCACCGGCGCGCATCGCCGATGCAGAGACGAGCGAGGCCGCGCCCGCCATGCCCGGGCTGCCCGCCACCACGCGCACCGAATGCGACCACTTGTGTGACTGCCTGTCACGCGGCGGCAGCCAACGGCGCACGTCGAACGACTCGACCACGAAGGTGTCCACGTCGACCTCGGGCTCGAGCGGGATGCCGACGTCAACGATGTCGATCTCGCCGCACACTGACGGTCCGTCACCGAGGACCATGCCGGTCTTCAGCGCGGCGAACGTGACGGTGCGGTCGGCGACGAGCACGCCCCCGTTCACCGCGCCGGTCGTGGCGTCGAGGCCGCTCGGGATGTCGACGGCGAGAACCGGGACGTCGAACACGATCGGCGGGGACCACGTTCCCCGGAAGCCGATGCCGTACGCGGCGTCGATCACAAGGTCAGCAGCGCGGGAGTCGATGAAGACGTCATGGGAGTCCTCCGCGTCGAGGACCCGCACGCTCGCTCCCCACTCGGTGAGTCGTGCTGCTGCGACACGGCCGTCATTGCCGTTGTTGCCCTTGCCGGCAATCACCACGACGCGGCGCCCGTACGCACCGCCCATCATGGTGCGGGCGACCTCCGCGGTTGCGTGGCCTGCGCGACGGATGAACGTCCACGCATCGTCGACATCTGCGAGGGCAGCCGCGTCGGCGGCACGCATCTGCTCGGCAGTGACGACGGGAATCACCCCTCAAGCGTAGGCAGCAGCCTGTGGAAAACCCTGCGGAACGGTGTCAGACGGCGACGACCACGGCCATCGCCATGGTCTCCGTGTGCGTGATGGACACGTGCCAGTCGGTGATGCCGAGCGAATCAGCGAGCTCCAGGGCGCGACCCTGAACACGAAGGTGCGGAGCACCCGACTCGAGACGCACCACCGAGACATCGTGGAAGTCGAACGCGCCGAGACCCACGCCCATCGCCTTCATCGCTGCCTCGCGCACCGCGAAGCGGGCGGCAAGGGACGGCACGTTGTCGGATGCGCGGGACAGTTGTTCCCGTTCGTCGGCAGTAAAGAGACGCTCGACCATGCTCGGGGTCCGTTCGAGCGAGCGGCGGAACCGTTCGATCTCGACCGCGTCGATGCCGACACCACGCACGGCTAGCGAGCCCCGTTGTTGCGCCAGAGATTCGCGGACTCCGACACCGGCTGGATCAGGAGGTCGGCGATCGAGACCTCGCCGAGCCTGTCCTCGCGGAACGCGCCCTCTGTTTCCGTGACCCAGTCGACCAACCGGTCGTACCGACGGTCGTACCCCTGCAGCACCTGACGTGCGGTCGAAGCGGAGACCGTTTCGTGGAAGGCAACATGGAGAAGAGTGAGACCGACGGTCTCGCTGCCCTTCACCTCGGGAACGATGATGACGGTGCGGTTGTCCTTGCGGCCGCGCGCGACGAGGACGAGTTGTTCGTCGGCGACGCGGCGCTTCGTTCCCACGAGCATGGAGTTCGTGTCGACGCGTGACGGCAGGTCGCGCGCGAGTCCGCCGCGCTCCACGATGTTGATGGTGGCACCGGCGACGCGCGGGTCGCCCTCGATCCGGTAACGGGTGAAGCCGGTGACGCCCTGCACCGCACCGTCGAGAGCCGCCAGCACCTTGAGCGTGGCGTACGAGAGGTGGTCCCGTGCGGCGCCCGCATCGAGCACCGCACGCACGAGTGCGCGGTCGAGCAGGCCCTCCTCCGTGCGGCTGATTCCCACCGTGACCGTCTTTGCCTGGTGCTTGATGGCGTCCACGGGGCGCGTGAGTTCGTCGACCGCGCGGGTCAGTGCCGTGATGAGGTCATCGAGGAGCACGCCGGGTGAGGCAACCTTGCCCGTCTCGCGCTGGTAGGCCTGCAGTGGTTCGGGCGAGGAGACGATCCGAAGCAGCGACACCACCCGCACCGCGGTGGAGGCCTCGAGGTTGCCGTCGTACTGGCCGGTGTGGAGTGCGGCGTGGAACTCCTGAGCGGCCACGCCGATGCGGCGCGCCACGTTGGCGAGGGCGTCCTCACCGTTGCCGCCGCGCTCCACCACGTGCTCCACCACCTCGCGCACGCGACGCAGCGGCCTTGCGAGTGCATCGATGGCGAGGGCGGCGTCGTACCCGAACAAGTGGCCCACCATGGCAGACAGGACGAACCCGAGCGTGGGGTCCACGACCGGCACGTGCACCACCGCGGATGCTGCGTCGAAGGATGCCGACCCTTCCGTGGCGATGACGATCGGCACCGCCTTGTGGGCACGGTAGATGGCGACTTCCTTCGCGACATCGGTGGCGGTTCCCTCACCGAGTCCGGCGGCGCAGACGAGGATCATCGGCTCGCACGACAGGTCGATGTGCTTCTTGTCCTCGGTGACGTCACAACTGATCGACTTGTAGCAGAGCTCCGACAGCTTGATGCGCACCTCGTTCGCGGCGACGGTGTTCGGCCCGTTGCCCACGACGGCCCAGTAGCGCCGGGACGGAGCGAAGCGGGACGCGATGGCGCCGATCTCCGGTCTCATCGCCAGAACCCTCTGCATCGCGTTCGGCATGTCGACGAGCGAGCGCAGCATGCGGTCGATGCGTGCCACGGGCGGGTCGGCGAACTGCATGGCGATCGCGCACGACAGGACCGCTCCCGCCGCCACCTGCGCGTAGAACGCCTTCGTGCTGGCGACGCTCATCTCGATGTCGCGTCCGTCGGACGTGTAGTACACACCGTGCGACTTTCCGGCGAGATCGCTCGCGCGGCGGTTCACGATGGCGAGCACCGCGGCACCGCGGCCGGCGACCAGATCCACGGTGCGGTTCGTGTCGGTGGTGGTGCCGCTCTGGCTCACGGCGATGACCAGCATGTCGGACATGTCGGCCTCCATCGCGAAACCGGAGAGCTCGGTGGCGGTGAGAGCAACGACGTTCACGTCGTGCGGCAGCAACTCGTTCAGCACGGGCACGATGGAGGTGCCGGCGACCGCAGCGGTCCCCTGCCCGATGACGCGGATGCGGCGGATCGAACCGCTCGCCAGCCTCTCCCTGACCCCTGCGGGAAGCGTCGACTCGTCGAGATCGGGCACGAACATGCCGTTCACCTCGTCGACCCGGCCGCGCAGCGTCTTCTTGAAGCTCCGTGGTGACTCCGTGATCTCCTTCAGCAGGAAGTGCGGCGCGTCGCCGCGGTCGATGTCGCGCGTGGTGACCTCGGCGGTCTGCACGAGTGA
>JBEGQK010000122.1:0-7483 GCA_041180985.1 Actinomycetota bacterium | reverse complement strand
GGATCTCGGGCTGGCCGAACACGGCCTTCGTGCTGGCGATGCGGTAGTCGCACGCCATCGACAGCTCACACCCGCCGCCGAGGGCGAAACCACTGACCGCTGCAATGGTGAACGACGGGATGTTGGCGAATGCGTTGAGTGCGGCGTGGAACGCGCCGCCGATCACGCGTGCCTCCTCCGGGCCGCCGAACTGGGAGATGTCGGCACCGGCCGCGAACAGACGGTCGCCGCCGGTGAGCACCACTGCACCTGCCGCATCAGAGGTGAGGTCGTCGGCTATCTCCTTCAGACGTGCGAGCAATTGCGTGGAAAGGGCATTCACCTTCGGCGAGTTGAGCGTGACCACGGCGACGCCATCGGCGCGGCGCTCGAGAAGGACGATGTCATCGGCCATGTCAGGCTCCTACTCCGCGCAGCATCTCGTCGGCTGCGCTCCATGGATCGATTGCGTGGCCGAGAACCTCGGCCTGGATGGTCTCCCACCGCTCGCCGGTGCAGATCTGGCGCGCGCGCTGCTCGAGCCGGCGCGCGACAATCTCGCGGAGTTCCTCGCGCAGGCGGAACTCACGGCGCTGCTGCAGCAGTCCGTTCGTGGTGATCTCTGCACGGTGACTGATGACCGCATCCCACAGTTCCGTGACACCCTGGCCGGTGTTGCCGACTGTCGCGATGATTGGTGGGCGCCACGCATCGTGTGCGAGGTCGCTCAGCTCGAGCATCTGCTCGATGTCGCGCCGCGTGTCCTCCACACCCTTGCGGTCGGCCTTGTTGATCACGAAGATGTCGGCAATCTCCATGAGACCCGCCTTGTTGGCCTGCACGCTGTCGCCCCAGCCGGGGTTCAGCACGACGACCGTGGTGTCGGCCTTGCCGGCAATCTCCACTTCCACCTGGCCGACACCGACGGTCTCGACGAGGATCCACTCGCGACCGACGGCGTCGAGGAGACGTATCGCCTCGGGCGTGGACAGCGAGAGGCCGCCGAGATGACCGCGGGTTGCCATGGAGCGGATGAACACACCGGGGTCGGTGGCATGGTCCTGCATGCGGACGCGGTCACCGAGAATCGCCCCACCCGTGAACGGCGACGAGGGATCGATGGCGAGCACCGCCACCTCGGTCTGCATGGAGCGCAGGTGCTTGATGACCGCGCTCGTCAACGTGCTCTTGCCCGCGCCGGGAGCGCCGGTGATTCCGACGGTGTAGCCGCCGCCGGTGCGCGAGTACGCGAGCCGTCCGACCTCGCGGGCGATGTCGTCGCCGCGCTCCAGCAAGGAGAGAACGCGCGCGAGTGCCCCGCGGTCACCGTTGCATGCGGCTTCGAAGAGTTCCGCGGGCGAGAGACTGCGGCGGCTCACTCAGGCGACCTGCACGACCTCGGTGACGCCGTCGATGCGGTCCTTCATGATCCGCTCGATGCCCGCCTTCAGGGTCTGGTCGGAGGCCGGGCACGTGGTGCACGCGCCGGTGAGGGTGACCGAGATGACGCCGGTCTCCTCGTCGACCTCGCGCAGAATGATGTCGCCGCCGTCGGCTTTCAGGGCGGGCCTGATGACTTCGATTGTCTCTTCAACCTGCTGGCGCATCGACATGGTGGATCTCCTGTGGAACGACATGAACGATACCGATTCGGGGGTGCCCAATTACGATGGGGACATGCTTGCCCACCAAGGCGGGTGGGACGAGATGCTCTATGTGCTCGTTCCCATCGGGTTCATCATCTTCCTGCTGCGGGTGGCCAACTCGCGGGCGAAGAAACTGCCCCGGCCCTCGCAACCCCCGGTCAGCGACGAATCCGACTGACACTCGCCCCGAGGGACGAGAGGCGACCGACGATGTCGTCGTAACCACGGTCGATGTGGTGGACATCATGGATCTCCGTGATCCCCTGCGCCGCGAGCCCGGCAACGACCAGCGCGGCACCGGCACGGATGTCCGGTGCGTTCACGATCGCACCATGGAGGTGCTCGACGCCCCGCACGATGGCGTGGTGACCGTCGATCTCGATGTCAGTGCCCAGCTTGCGCAGCTCCTCGACGTACTTGAAGCGCCCGGGGTACAGGTTCTCGGTGACGATCCCCGTGCCCGTGGACATGGCCAGCATGACGACGATGAGGGGCTTGTAGTCGGTGGCGAAGCCGGGGTACGGCAGCGTGGAGACATTCACGGGGCCGAGCGGGCCGTGGCACGACACGCGCACGCCGTCGTCGACTTCGTCGACGGTGACACCCATCTCCGTGAAACGTTCCACCAGCATCCCCATGTGCTGCAGCCGGGCGCGATGGATGACGATGTCCCCCTTGCACACGGCGACGGCCGCCATGTAGGTGGCGACCTGCACGCGGTCGGTGACCACCTCGTGCGTGACCGCCTGCATGACCGATGCATCCACGCCGGTCACGGTGATGACGTCCGTGCCGGCGCCGCTGATGCGCGCGCCCATCTGGTGAAGCATGGCGCACAGGTCCACGATCTCCGGCTCGCGCGCGGCGTTGCGGATGGTGGTCACGCCGTCAGCGACCACCGCCGCCATCAGGATGTTCTCCGTGGCACCGACGCTCGGGAAGTCGAACTCGATCTCCGCGCCGCGCAACCGGCCGCACCTGCCGATGACGCTGCCCGATGACGCCTGGAACTCGGCCCCCATCGCCTCGAGGCCGCGCAGGTGCATGTCGATCGGACGACCACCGAAGTCGTCACCGCCGGGCAGTGCGATGTCGACGTGGCCGAAGCGCCCGAGCAGCGGACCGACGACGTTCACGGAGGCACGGATGCGGTCGGCCAGTTCGAACGGCGCCACGGGGGTGATGCGGCCGTTGTTCACGATGGTGATGCGCTGGCCGGTCTCGCCCGGGGCGTGCGGTCCGAACGAGATGTCGAGACCGAGCTCACGGAGGAGGTCGGCCATGATCTCGACGTCGACAATCACGGGCGCATTCGTGAGCGTGTAGGTGCCGTCGGCCAGCAGTGTCGCGGCCATCAACTTCAGTACCGAGTTCTTGGCACCGGGAACGGTGACCTCGCCGGAGAGCGGTCCGCTGGTGGAGGTGACAATGACGTCGCTACCCGCCGCGGACTCGAATGCCATGTCACTAAGTATGCTCCCGCCGTGACCACGCAGGGCAGGAATAGGCGGCGCTTGGTGCCTTCCTGGCTGCTGTTGCCCCCGGAATTCGACGAACGTCACCGAAAGGTGTTGGTGCTCGTCGGGCTCGGTTCGATGCTCGTCGCTTTCACAAACACCTTGTTCACGCAGACCGTGGCTTTCGCCGCCGACGAGTTCGATGTGTCGAACTCGGCACAGGGACTCGGGTCCGCGATCGTGCGTTGGGGCATCGTGATCTCTCTGCCGATTGTCGCGCGCGCCGATGCCAGGGGCCGACGGCCGATGATCGTCGCGCTGTCCTGGGCGGCACCGTTGGTCTGCGCGCTCGGGGCGCTCTCCCCCAACTTCGGCGTGCTCGTTGCGACACAGACTCTCGGTCGGCCCCTCGGTCTCACCCTCGACATCCTCCTCGCGGTGCTCGTCATCGAGGAGATGCCGCGGGACTCGCGCGCGTACGCGACCGGGCTGCTCGCCGTGCTGAGCGGACTCGGGGCTGGGGTGGCCGTTGCGTCGCTGCCGCTGGCGGACATCTCGCTCTCGTCCTGGCGGTGGATCTACGTGATGTCCCTCGTGTGGTTGCCCGTGGCACTCGCGATCACGCGCGGCCTCCCCGAGTCGATCCGGTTCGTCGCCCGCCGCACCGACTTCATGGGGCACGCACGGGGATTCTCCCGCAGCGGGCTCACGCGCAACCTCGGGCGCATCTGCTCCGTGGTGTTCCTCACCAACATCTTCATCGCAACCATGTCCATCTTCCAGAACCGGTACCTGAAGGACACTCGCGGTTACTCCGCGCTGCTCGTTGCGTTGTTCACCACGGCAACCTCGTCACCGGCGGCAATCGGGCTCGTCATCGGTGGTCGTGTTGCCGACGCGCGCGGTCGCAGGCGTCTCGGTGCGTTCATGGTGCCGGTCGGGGCGGCACTCCTCGCCCTCTCATTCGCCGCGCACGGCCCAGTGATGTGGTGGCTTGCGATCTCGGGCGCGGTCGGGCTCGGTCTCGCCTACCCCGCGATGGCGGTGTACCGGGGCGAGCTCTTCCCCACCCACCAACGTGGCCTCGCGGGGGGCCTCATCATGACCTCGTCACTCGTCGGCGGGAGCATCGGGCTGATCGGTGCCGGCCGTGCGGTCGATGCCGGGGCCTCGTACGGCTCGGTCATGCTGACACTCCTCGTGTTCCCCGTCCTCGCCTCCGTTGTGGTCTGGTTGCGCTATCCCGAGACCGCCCACCTCGCGCTCGAGGACATCAACCCCGAGGACGCGGGGACTTCAACCATTCGCTGATGGTCGTCGCGATGACGCCGTCGCAGCCCTTCAGGTCGTGACCCTTCTTCTCGATGAGGCTCCAGGTGACATCACCTTTCACCCTGCGGAAGTGCCGCTTCAGTTCGGCGGGCGTGCCGAAGGTGTCCTTCGTGCCGCTGATGCAGAGCGTGGGAACGGTGATGCCGGGCAGGTGCTCCGTGCGCAGCTTCTCCGGTTTCGCCGGCGGGTGCAGCGGGTACGAGACGAGGATGAGTCCCGCCACCTTCAACGGGTCATCGGTGTCCGCCGCGGCCATCGAGCACATGCGCCCACCCATCGAACGGCCACCGATGACGAGCCGGGACGTGGGCACCCTGAGGGTCTTGGCGAACGCGCGCACCTCGTCGCGCACACACGCGAGGAGCACGGGCGCACGGTCCGGTGCGCGGCGTCCCGCGCGCCTGTATGGGAAGTCGACCCGCAGCACCGGGATGGGTGCGAGCGCCTCCTCGATCGCGACGAGTGACGGGTGGTCGGCCGACGAGCCCGCACCCGGGAACAGCACGACGCCGGCGGGCTTCCTCACAGGGAATCGAGCAGCACGCGCCGCGCCTCGGTGATGTCGATGATCTTCTTGTGTGCGACATCACCGTCACCACCGTGGTCCGGGTGGGCCGAACGGAGACTGTCGCGGTAGCGCGCCATCACTTCCTTCTTCGACACCTTCACCGTGCCGCCCGGGAAGCCGAGGACATCGAGAGCCCATGCCCGCGGGTCGGCGAGCGCGCTGACGTCCGATGACTTCGTTCCTGCCACGTGGCTGATGAATGCCGTGCCGATCGGTCCGCGCCACACGAACGCACGCCGGAGGGCCGGCATCAACTTGCGGCGGATGGCCGGGTCGAGGCGTTCCACCGCGTAGATCGCCCCGAGCACCTGCTGCAGCGGTGTCCCCTGCGACGACAGGTCGAACCTGATCTCGTCGCCGTCCCTGATCATCCTGTGCGTGCTGAACGTGAGCCCGTGTCGGTCGACCTGGAATCGGTGGCGCAACCGCGGCTGGGCCACCATCTCACCGCGCTCGATTTCGTTCATCAGTCTCTCGATGTCGACCGTGAGCTCGTCATCGATGTCCGGGGCATGCGTGGCGATAACGGCGCCGAGAAGAACACCGCCGAATCCCGGCACGGGGTCAACGGGGAGGATGAGCCGCCCGAGCGCGATGCGCCTGGTGGGGGCGATCGGCCGCGAGTGCCAGATTTCCAGCTCGGCCAGCAACATGTGATGACCCTACTGACGCACGAACCGCGACCCACCTGTCACGGAAGGCACACCCTGAGGAACTCCTCTGTCTCTGCGTATTCGCGCATCACGTTGGCGGGGTTGCGGAACCCGTGCCCCTCCCCCTCCATCATCTCGATCCTCACGGACCCGCCGGCACCTTCGACTGCCCTCTTCAACCGGTGCGAATGCTCGGGCACGACCAGCTCGTCCCTGTCCCCGTGGAAGACGAGCACGGGCACGTCACGCAGGTGCCGCACGTCGAGGTTCGGCGACGCGGTGACATCACCGATGAGAACGTGGTTGTAGTGACCCTCGAACGGGTCATCCGACTCGAGGAGCAACGGCAGGTCGACCACCGGGTACAGGGCCACCACGCACGCCGCGAGACACTTGTGCCTGTTCGCCGCCGACAGCACGGTGAGGCCGCCCGAGCTTCCGCCCGTGAGGACGGTGCGCGACGGTCCGATGCCGAGAACGTCCTGGGCGTGCCTCGTCGCCGTCGCCAGGTCGTCGGCATCGGCGGATCCCCACTGGCCCTCGAGTGCGAGTTGGTGGGTGCGCCCGAACCCGGTCGAACCCCGCGGGTCGACGACGGCAATCGCGTACCCGCGGGAGAGCCAGTAGGTGAACCGCGGTCGCCACGTCACCTGCCATTGATCCGTCGGCCCACCGTGCACCCATGCGATCAGCCGTCCGTTGGGTGATGCCGGTTCGTACAGCCGGTACGGCACACCGTCAGCGGAATGGACGGTCGGTTCGACGAGTTCGCCGTCGAAGTCGGACTTCCAGCGTGTGTCCTCGTACGACACCGTCATCTTCCGCCCGGCACGCGAGGGGTCGGAGACGTCGTAGGCGACCAGTTGTTGCGGCGTGCGCGCACCGCTGCGGATGGCGGCGAGGGTGTCACCGTTCCAGGAGAGACACCCGTGCACCGCGCGCGCCACCATGTGACGTTCCTCCGTGAGCCGGTCATAAATCCAGAGGCTCCCGAATCCGGACTCGTTGCGCGTGTACGCGACCTTCGTGCCGTCGGAGTTGAAGCACCACGTGCGTTGGCCCGGGCCCCACGTCGGCCCGCCGTGCTCGCACTCGTCATCGATGATCACGTTCTCACGAACGATGTCGTCACCCTCGATGAGCACGTTCGCGACGCCGTTCTCGTCGGTGATCCACCCGAACGCGTCGTGATGGAGCGAACCGCGGGGCTGCTGCACCGCCACGCCCCGGTCCTGGGCGATGCCGAGGACGTAACTCGACGTCCACGCCATCTCGGGTTGTGACCATGCGTGGCATGTCGCACCTCCACGGTGCCATGCGGCGTCCATTGCGAACCCGTCGACCGCGTCGAAGACAGTGACCCATTCGGCCGCCGCAATGTTGTGCACGGCGAGTTTCGACCAGTCGGCCACCAGTGCGACGCGTTTCCCGTCGCGCGAGTACTGCGGGGTCGACCATGACGCCCCGAACGGGATCTCGAGTGCCCGCGAATGGGCCTGGGAGCCACCCTCGAAGATCGCACGGACCACGCGACCGTCCCGGCAGCATGCGAGCAGTTCGGCGCCGTCGGGTCTCCACACGTGCATCCCGCCCGACAGCCCGCGGCCGCCCGACAGCCCTGCGTCGAAACTCAGGGTCACCTCGGAGCCGTCACTCGCCCCGAAGATCTTCAGGTCAGTGACAGAGCCATCGTCAGTGGGACGCGACACGAGCGCGGAGACAAGGTCCCCCGACGGGTGAACCTGCGCGTCCGTTATTTCCGTACCCGGGAGGCACATGTCGACGGGCAGGCGGGGCACGAGCGCAGGCTAGTGAGGGAACTAGGTTCTGTGTATGCCCGCACAGCGA
>JBEGQK010000121.1:0-3542 GCA_041180985.1 Actinomycetota bacterium | reverse complement strand
GCGCCGAGTCGCGTGCGGGCCTGCGATATCGGCGTGCGCCAGTCGAGACCGATCACCGTGTTGCCCACCGAGTTCATCGACTCGAGCAGGTGGTCACAACCGATGCCGTAGTGGATGCCGGCGATGCCCGGGTGAAGTGCCGCGAGCTGCGAGAACACCGCGGTGGTGTGGGGCTTCACGAACCTGTCGTAGTCGGTGCGGCTGAGCGCACCTGCCCACGAGTCGAACACCTGGAACGCCTCGGCCCCCGCGCTCAACTGGGCGCCGATGAACGTCACCGAGTGCTGGACGAGTCTCTCCATCACCTCGTGCCACAGCACCTCATCGGTGTGCATCATCCGCTTCGTGTTCTGGTAGGTGCGGCTCGGACGGCCCTCGATGAGGTAGCTGGCGACGGTGAACGGTGCACCCGCGAACGCGAGCAACGGGACACTGAGCTCCCTCGCGAGGATCATCACCGTGTCGGTCACGTACTCGATGTCGGACAACTCGAGCGGGCGCAGGCGCGCCATGTCCGCGCTAGAGCGCAGCGGGTTCTGGGCGACCGGACCGGTGCCGGGGGCCACGTCGATGCCGAAACCGACGGCGTGCGCAGGGACCACGATGTCGCTGTAGAGGACGGCTGCGTCCACGCCGTGCCGCCGGACGGGCTGGAGCGTGATCTCGGCGGCAAGATCGGGCCTCTTGATGGCCTCGAGGATGCTGCCCTCACCGCGCACGGCGCGGTACTCGGGGAGACTGCGGCCTGCCTGGCGCATGAACCACACGGGGGTGC
The DNA here is from genome assembly GCA_041180985.1 of Actinomycetota bacterium. Taxonomy (GTDB): domain Bacteria; phylum Actinomycetota; class Acidimicrobiia; order Acidimicrobiales; family Ilumatobacteraceae; genus UBA2093. The sequence continues at coordinate 2,767 of JBEGQK010000121.1, read as the reverse complement.
GGTGGGCGGCCTCTCCGCGGCTGGCGGCAAGGAAGGGGTCGGAGGGCCTGCTCGTCACCCCCGAGACGCTATCGGGGGTTGTCCTTTGCGATCCTGCGCAACGCCGCATCGATGCGCGCGATGCGCGTCCGCGCCGGTGGATGGGCCGACACCAGGCGGTCGCGCCAGTTCGAGGGACGCTCGCCTCCGCCGGTCTCCACGACGCGCCGCAGCGAGCGCATCAGTGGCTTGCCGAACCCCATCTCCACGGCGCGGGTGTCGGCGGCGAACTCCGCGCCCTTGCCCACGAAGTTGCCGATGTACTGGGCGATGGTGATCGTGCCGAGGAACAACCACGAGACGATGGTGAGCAGGCCCGCCATCGTGCGGCCGACGAGCGCCGCCCCCGACGACTTCCTCTCGATCGCGTCACCTGCCGCCTCGGCGATGTTCTGCAGGTAGTACCCGAAGCGCGCGAACAGAACGATTGGCACAGTCAGCCACTGGCTCACGGTCAGGGCCACCGTGTGCATGCCGAGGTGGTGCGACAGTTCGTGCGCGAGCACGCCGGTCAGTTCGTCGTCCGTGAGGTTGGCGACGGCCCAGCTCGACACGATCATCAGGTGACCGCCCGTCGCGAACGCGTTCAGGTCGTCGGAGTCGACGATGGCGAGGACGAACCGCGACGGTGGGATGAGGTTGCGCTGCGCGACGATTGCCCACGCCCGTTGCAACCTGTCGTGCTCGGCGCGTGTTGGAGTGCGCGCCCCGATCAGTCGCTGCAGCAGCAATCTCTGTGCGGGCTGCCAGAAGAGCAGCACGCCGAGCAGCAGCCACGCCCCCGCGAACAACCAGTACGGCACGTTGACGAACCTTGCCACCACCCACCAGAACGCGGCCACGGCAACGGCCCACGCCGGGAGAAGTGCGACAACGGGAAGGAGCGCGGCGACGGCATGCCCGTCGATCTTCCGGGTCGACCCCATCCGGTCCGCACGCGCCATCGGACCAGTCCACCAGCCGGCGGCAAGGTGCGTCAACGACCTCGGGCCGATTTGGCGTGTCACCTACACTCGCAACGGGCACAAGCACCACCATCCCGAACCGAGGTACCACGATGACCGCACCCACCATCCCCGGCGCAGAACCGCTCTCTCACGTCGGCAACGGAGACGTGGGGGCGCTCGTCCTCCACGGTTTCACCGGAAACCCGGGTTCGATGCGCGGTCTCGCCGATGCGTGCGCCGCTGCCGGGTTCCACGTGGAGATGCCGCAGCTCGCCGGTCACGGGACCGCGATGGAGGACATGATCCCCACGCGCTGGGCCGACTGGTCGCGCGATGCCGATGCCGCGTACGCGAAGCTCGCCGCACGCGCGAGCAAGATCGTGGTGCTCGGTCTCTCGATGGGCGGCTCGCTCACGTTGTGGGTCGGGACGCAGCACCCGGAGGTGAAGGGACTCGTGTGCGTGAACCCCGCGACGCTTCCCCAGCCGCAGGAAGTCATTGACATGCTGAAGGGGATGGTCGACGGTGGCCAGGAGGTGATGGACGGCATCGGCAGCGACATCGCCGATCCGTCCACGCACGAGACCGCGTACCCCGGCACGCCGCTCGCTGCGTTGCATTCGTTCCAGGTCGACGGCCTCGTGCCGCTGTCGCAGAAGTACGGCTCCCTGAAGATGCCTCTGCTCCTGTTCACGTCCGTGCAGGACCATGTCGTCGACCCGGGCAACAGTGATGCCCTTGCGGATGCGTACGGCGGCCCGGTGGAGAGGGTCATGCTCGAGCGCAGCTACCACGTGGCGACCCAGGACTACGACAAGGACATCATCTTCGCGAAGTCCGTCGAGTTCGTCTCACGCGTGACCGCATGATCCACACGCTGTTCGCAGCGATCCCCAGCCCCTCGTCAGGTTCCGTCCACATCGGTCCGCTGCGCCTCAACGCGTACGGGCTGATGATCGCGCTCGGGGTGATCGTCGCGGTGCGCATCGCCGGCCGCCGTGCGGAGGCACGCGGGGTTGCGACGACGGATGAGTTCTCCGCCATCGGCATGTGGGGAGTCGTCGCCGGCATCATCGGCGGCCGCGCGTACCACGTGGTCACGTCGCTCGAGTCCTTCCGGGGCCGGTGGGTGGAGACGCTCTACGTGTGGCACGGCGGGCTCGGGATCTGGGGCGGCATCGCACTCGGTGTGCTCGTCGGCATGTGGAAGGCGAAACAACTGGGTCGCGACCCTCTGTGGATCGTCTCGTGTGCTGCTCCCGCCATTGCGGTTGCTCAGGCGATCGGCCGGTGGGGGAACTGGTTCAACCAGGAGCTCTTCGGCAAGCCGACGACACTCCCGTGGGCACTCGAGGTCTCCGCGGCCAAGGCAAAGGCTGCGGGGTACGCCGCGGGCACGACGTTCCACCCGACGTTCCTGTACGAGTCGGTCGGTTGCCTCCTGATTGCGTGGGCGCTGCTGCGGATCGAGAGGCGAACGGACCCCGCCCGCGGGCGACTGTTCCTCGTGTACGTCGCGCTGTACACGGCCATGAGGTTCTTCATAGAGGGACTGCGCATCGACCCGGCGCACCGTGCCGGCGGGCTGCGGCTGAACCAGTGGGTCTCGATCGCGGTGTTCCTCGCCGCCGTGACGTCCCTCATCATCTCCCGCCGGCGTTCGGCACCGGCCGTCGAAGCGTCTACGGTGAACGACCATGAGTGAGTGTCTCTACGAAAAAGTCGAACCGGGAATCGCCGTCATCACCTTCAACCGCCCCGAGCGGCTGAACGCGTGGACC
>JBEGQK010000120.1:0-7264 GCA_041180985.1 Actinomycetota bacterium | reverse complement strand
CGCTTGTTTCCGGCGGCGATGCCGAGGTCCGCCTCGCGCGCCTCACCGGGCCCGTTCACGACGCAGCCCATGACGGCGATCTGCAGGGGCAGCTTCTTGTCCTCGAACGCGCGCATCGCGCGGTTGGCAACGTCAATCACATCGATCTCGGCGCGACCGCAACTGGGGCACGCGATCAGGTCCACGTTCTTGCGCTCGCGCAGTCCGAGGGCCTCGAGCAACTGGCGACCGGCCTTTGCTTCCTCGACGGGATCCGCGGTCAGGCTGTAGCGGATCGTGTCGCCGATGCCCTCGAGCAACAGAGCACCGATGCCCGCGGTGGCCTTCACGAGACCGGCCGGCGGGGGGCCTGCCTCCGTGACGCCGAGATGCAACGGGATGTCGGTGGCATCGGCCAGCATGCGGTACGCCTCCACCATCAACGGAACGTTGCTGGCCTTCACCGAGATCTTGATGAGGTCGAAGTCGACCTCCTTGAAGTACGCGATCTCCTGCATGGCCGACTCGACCATCGCGGCTGCGGTGAGGCCGTTGTGCTTTTCGTAGAGCGACGGGTCGAGCGAACCGCCGTTCACGCCGATGCGGATGGGGATGTTGCGGTCACGGGCCTCGGAGGCGACCGCCTTGATGTGCTCGGGCTTGCGGATGTTGCCGGGGTTCAACCGCAGGCCGTGGACGCCGGCCTCCATGGCGGCGAGCGCCATGCGGTATTGGTGGTGGATGTCGGCGATGATGGGGATCGGAGAGCGCGGGACGATTTGTGCGAGACCCTCGGCCGCCTCCTGTTCGTTGCAGGTGCAGCGCACGATGTCGCAACCGGCCGCGGCGAGTGCGTAGATCTGCTGCAGCGTGCCCTCGACATCGGCCGTCTTGGTGGTGGTCATCGACTGCACGCTGATGGGTGCGCCACCGCCCACGGGGACCTTGCCGACGGTGATCTGACGGGTGGCACGACGCTCGAACATCGGTCCCAAGTGTGGCAGGAAACGGACCCGATTCAGCCGATGGGACGGGCGATGTCCAGGTAGAGCCCTGTGACAAAAAGAATCAGCAGAAGACCCACCACCGCGGTGGCTACGGGGACCATCTTGCCGATGTCGGCCCGGTAGACGCGTCCCTTGCGGGACCTGATCCGCTCGTAGGTGGCAATGGCCGCATGACCACCGTCGAAGGGCAACAACGGGAGCATGTTGAACATGCCGACGAAGACATTGACGTACGCGAGGAGGCGCATGACGCCGGCGAGCCCGAAGTCACGGCCCACCTGCCCGCCCACCTGGCTGATGCCCACCACCGTGGTGGGGCGCTTGTCGACCGGCGCGTTCTTGTCGGTGACCTGCTGCCACGAGTTCAGCGGGTTCAGCACGGTGAACATGCCCGTGAACCCGTCACGTGCGTTCGACCCGATGTCACCGACGCTGCGGGCCACCGCCGTGACCGGGTCGAGGTGCTTGTAGCCCCAGTCATCGGCGAAGACCCCGAGGAAGCCCCGGCCCTTCACCGACGGGTTCTCGACGAGTGTCACGTTGACGGTCTTCAGGTCACCGTTGTGCAGGAACGAGACCTCCATCGTGTCACCGGGTGCGTGGCGTGCGATCCGCTTCACGATGGAGTCGTACGACCCGACCTCGACCCCGTCGATGGAGATGATCTCGTCACCGGGTGTGATGCCCGCGGTGAACGCCGGGCTGGGGTTGAGAGTGTTCAGCACCATCGCCTGGCCGTTCCGGTACGAGCCGCCGTGGAACACGTAGACACCGAAGAACAGGGTGAACGCGATCACCATGTGCATGAGCGATCCCGCAGTGATGACGAGCAGGCGGCGCGGGTACGACTTCGAGCGGTACGCGCGCGGTTCGTCTGCTTCGTCGACCTCGTCGAGATTGTTCATGCCGATGATGCGCACGAACGCCCCGAGCGGCAGGGCACGCAGGCCGTACTCGGTCTCGCCGCGACGGAAGCTGAACACGCGCGGCCCGAAACCCATGAAGAACTGTGTCGCCTTCATGCCCGTGCGGCGGGCCGTGACGAAGTGGCCGACCTCGTGCAGGAAGACGGAGACCAGAAGACCGACGACGAACACGAAGGTCCACGGCGACTTGAACGCGAGAACGACGAGCGCCGCGAGCATGATGACGCCGACGATCCGTCCCTGTGGCGTCGACGACTCCTCCCCGTCGTCGATCGCGCCGCCCGCGGCAATCTCGTTGCGGAACGACTGGTAGAAGTCCGTCATGACGCCAGCACCTCGCGGGCGAGGCGGCGGCCCTCTGCATCGGCAGCAAGGACATCATCGAGGTCCCGCGGGGCCGTGGGGGCGAAGCGGTTCACGGCCGCCTCCACCTTGTCGGCGATCTGCAGCCAGTTGATGCGCCCGTCGAGGAAAGCCTCGACGACCACCTCGTTCGCGGCCGACAGGGCCGCCGGGGCGGTGCCACCGCGACGGCCCGCGTCGTAAGCAAGGTCGAGGCAACGGAATGTGGAACGGTCCGGGGCCTGGAATTCGAGTCGCTCGAGAGTGGACCAGTCGATGCGGCCGTAGGGCGTGGCGATGCGGTTCGGCCACCCGAGCGCGTAGCCGATGGGCAGACGCATGTCGGGCATGGAGAGCTGGGCGACGGTCGAGCCGTCGGTGTACTCGACCATGGAATGGACGACCGACTGGGGGTGCACCACAACGTCGATGTGGGCGTACGGCGTTCCGAAGAGTTCGTGTGCTTCGATGACTTCCAGTCCCTTGTTCATGAGTGTCGAGGAGTCGACGGTGATCTTTGGGCCCATCTTCCATGTGGGGTGTGCCAACGCCTCGTCGCGGGTCACCGAGGCAAGGGACTCCTGGGTGCGCCCGCGGAACGGGCCGCCACTTGCGGTCAGGACGATGCGCGCCACCTCCCTGCCGGCATCGACCGTGGACCTCATGCTCTGGTGCACGGCGCAGTGCTCACTGTCCACCGGCACGAGGACCGCGCCGGGCGTCGCCCGCAGAGGCTGCACCACGGGGCCCGCCGCGATGAGACTCTCCTTGTTCGCCAGCCCGAGGACCTTCCCCCTGCGGAGCGTCTCCATGGTGACGGGGAGACCGGCGAACCCCACGACACCGTTGATCACCACATCGGCGACATCGACGACATCGGCGAGGTCGGCCGTGACCTGGACACCGGGAAGCGCCGAGGACACACGGGCCCGTGCAGCCTCCGATGCGACGACGACGAGCTCGGGCTGCAGCAACTTCGCCTGCTCGATGAGCGTCTCGACCGACGAACCCGCCGCCAGCGCGGTGACCACGAAGTGGTCGGGCTCGGCGAGCACGACGTCGATCGTCTGGGTGCCGATGGATCCGGTGGAACCGGCAATGGCGACGCGCGTGCGGGTCATCGTGTCAGTGTGTCAGCAATGTCAGCGGCCGCAACGTCGGCCGCCAAGGGTCACGACAGCCAGGGCTGCAGCACCTGCATCAGGTAGTACACCGAGGGGAGGACGAAGAGGAACCCGTCGAAGCGGTCGAGCACGCCGCCGTGACCGGCGACGATCGTCCCGAAGTCCTTCACGTCGAGGTTGCGCTTGAACATGGACTCCACCAGGTCGCCCATCGGCGCCATGATCGACACGACGATCGCCAGCGCGAGCCACTCGCCCATGTTGTTCCACGTGCCGTTCTGCGAGGCAATCAGACCGGTCACCACGATGGTGGCCACCGCCCCGCCGAGGACCCCCTCGACCGACTTGTTCGGGCTGACCCACTCGCGCAACGGCGTGCGTCCGGCCGCGGAACCGACGAACAGCGCACCGACATCGTTCGCCACCACTGCTGCAACGACGATGAAGATGGTGTCGGTGCCGACGTTCGCGCCGGCGCCGCCCGCCACGCTCTGGCGCAGGATCAGCGCCGCGAACGAACCGAGGAGACCTATCCACGTGATGGCCATGTTGGTGATGGCCACGTTCGGCATGGGGCCGCTCTGGACTCCCGGTGCACCGAGGAACCCGATCGATGTCGCGAGGAACCCGAGGGCGATCACGAGCGGGAGTGCCGCGTCGCCCATCCAGTAGGCCGCAAGCGGGGCGGCCACGCACGCGATGAGGCCGGCGAACGTTGCCGGACGGTACCCCTTCTCGGTCACCTTGCTGAAGAACTCGACAGCAGCGAGTCCGAGGACGGCGATCACGATCAGCATCACTGCTGCCGGTCGCCACATGACCGCGCCGATGAACACGGCGATCAGGACGAGACCGGTGGTGACGGCAGTCGGCATGTCCCTTCCGGCCGCACCGCGCGCACCGCGCGTCGTGCCGCGGCGCACCTGCGGACCGCGCGGCGTCGGACGGCTCGTGCCGCCGGTGATGTCACGCGGGACGTCGGCGGTCGTGTCGCGCGGTCGGGCGCGCTCAGCCGTCGACTCGCCACCGATGGTGATGCGGTCCGGTCGGCGGGTCGGCTGGCTCGGCTGCTGGAACGTGGACCACACATCGGCATCGTCATCGTCGTCGACGGCAGGACGCGGGATCTCGCCGGTGGGCGGTTCCGTCCAGTGCGGCAGACCCGTGGAGTCGGTGTCCGCGAACGTGATCGCGGGCTCGGACGTGGGGTCGTCGGCAAACTGGATGGTGCCGAAGTCGGAGCCGTAGTCGGTCCCGTAGTCGGGGGTCTTCGCCCCGCCCGTTGTGTCGTCGCGCTTGCGCCAGATGTCGTCACTCATGGGTTCCCCCTGATTCGTTTGCACCCAAACTAGTTGTGCCGGGGGTGGCGCCGTGGGCAACCCGCATTCCCGGGGGCTAGACCTCGAGCAATTCCTGCTCTTTGCGGGCCACGGCCTTGTCGATGTTGGCCACGTGGTCCTGGGTCAGCTTGTCCAGTTCCTTCTCGGCGCGCTCCAGGTCGTCCTTCGAGATCTCCGAGTTCTTCTCGGCTGTTTCCAGGGTCTTGCGGGCGTCACGGCGGATGTTGCGCACCGCGATGCGGGCGTCCTCGGCCATGTTCTTCACGACCTTCACGTACTCCTTGCGGCGTTCCTCGGTGAGCGCCGGGAACGAGAGGCGGATGACGATGCCGTCGTTCGAGGGCTGCAGACCGAGGTCACTCTCGCGGATCGACTTCTCGATGGCGGCCAGTGCCCCACGGTCGTGCGGCTTCACCACCAGCGTGCGCGCCTCGGGAACCTGGAACCCGGCCAGCTGCTGCAGCGGTGTGGGTGCCCCGTAGTAGTCGACGAGGAGCTTCTCGACGAGTGCGGGGTTCGCCCGTCCGGTGCGGACGCTGGCGAACTGACCCTGCGCGTGCTCGATGGCGCGCTCCATCTTGTCGACGGCGTCGAGAAGTGTCTCTTCGGTCACCCGACCAGCGTACCGACTGGCTTGCCCTGCAGGATGGACTTGACGTTGCCCTTCGCGAGCAGGTCGAACACCACGATGGGAAGGTTCTTCTCCATGCAGAAGGTGATGGCGGTGGAGTCCATGACCTTCAGTCCCTTGGTGATGACGTCCATGTGGCTGATGCGGTCGTAACGGGTGGCGCTCTTGTCGATCTTCGGGTCGGCGGTGTACACGCCGTCGACACCGGAGTGCGTTCCCTTGAGGATTGCCTGCGCGTCGATCTCCGCGGCGCGCAGCGCCGCGGCGGTGTCGGTGGTGAAGAACGGGTTGCCCGTTCCGCCGGCGAGGATGACGACGCGCCCCTTCTCGAGGTGACGCTCGGCGCGGCGGCGGATGTAGGGCTCGGCGACCTTCGGCATCTCGATCGCGGACATCACACGCGCGTGCTGGCCGGCACGCTCGAGGGCGTCCTGCAGCGCGAGGCCGTTCATGACCGTGGCGAGCATTCCCATGAAGTCGGCCTGCGCCTGGTCCATGCCCTGGCCGGCACCCTTGATGCCGCGCCAGAAGTTGCCGCCACCGACGACGATGGCGATATCGACGTTCAGTTCCTCGCGGGCCTCGCGCACTTCCTGCGCGACCTGCGTGAGCACCGAATTGTCGAGACCGAAACCGGTCGGTTCAGCCAGTGCCTCGCCCGAGAGCTTCAGCACCACGCGTGACCAGGCCGGCCTCCCCGACATGTCAGCCGATCTCCAGCTGTGCGAAGCGCACGATGGTTGCCGAACCGATGAGCTTCTCGATGCTCACCTTGTCGTCCTTGGCGTACGGCTGCTCGAGCAGGCAGATGTCCTTGTAGAAACCGCCGATGCGGCCATCGACGATCTTCGCGATCGCGTTCTCGGGCTTGCCCTCGTTGCGCGTGATGGTCTCGAGCGTCTGGCGCTCCTTCTCCAGCACGTCCGCCGGGACCTCGTCACGCTTCAGGTACTTCGGGCGGGCGAACGCGATGTGCACGGCAACGTCGTGGGCGAGTTCCTGGGTCGCGCCGGACATCTCGACGAGAACACCGTTCACGCCGCGACCGCCCTGGATGTGTTCGTAGATGTCGATGACGTTGCCGGCTGCCGCCTCGTAACGCACGACGGAGCCGACCTCGATCTTCTCCTTGAGGGTGATTTTCAGGTCGTCGATGACGGCGGCCTGCTCGGCCACGGCGGCCTCACCCTTGGCGAGGACGGCCTTGGTGAGCGCGAGTGCCGCGTCCTTGAACCCGTCGCTGGAGGCGACGAAGTCGGTCTCGCACTTCATGTGCACCATCGCGGCGACATTGCCCTCGACGAGAATCGAGACGAGACCCTGGGCGTTCTCACGGTCGTCGCGCTTCGCGGATGCGGCGAGACCCTTCTCGCGGAGCCACTGCTTGGCGGCCTCGATGTCGCCGCCGTTCTCCTCGAGAGCCTTCTTGCAATCCATCATTCCGGCGCCCGTTGTGGCGCGCAGGCTCGCTACGTCTTTTGCTGTGTAGGACATGGGGGTGACTACTCCGCGGGGGTTTCGGTGGTCTTGGTCGCGGCGAGGCGTGCCTCGCGCTCGGCCTGCTGGGCTGCTGCCTGGCGGCGGGCCTCGGCCTGCTGTGCCTCGAAGGCTGCCTCCTGCTCGGGCGTGCGTGCGGCTGCGGGTGCTGCCGCAGCAGCAGCGTTCGGGTTGCGCTTCTGGTTGATGAAGCGGCCCTCGATGACGGCCTCTGCGATGACCCGGGTGAGAAGGTCATTCGCGCGGATGGCATCGTCGTTGCCCGGAATCGGGTACTGCACGGCGTCGGGGTCGACATTCGAGTCAACGACCGCGACCACGGGGATCTTCAGCTTGTTCGCCTCGGTGACCGCGATGTGCTCCTTCATGGTGTCGAGCACGAAGACGGCGTCGGGACGGCGGGTCATGTTGGCCATGC
>JBEGQK010000119.1:0-5005 GCA_041180985.1 Actinomycetota bacterium | reverse complement strand
CTGGCCACCGACTCGTGCACGACCTCCTCGAGACCGTTCGCGCGCAGCGCATCCATGCACGCCCCGAATGCGCCCACCCCGGGCAGGACGACGGCGTCAGCCGCGCGCGCGACACCGGCGTCGGAGGTGAGCTCGGCCCGCGCACCGACGTGCTCGAGCGCCTTCTGGGCGGAACGGAGATTGCCGATGCCGTAGTCGAGGACTGCGATACGGGGCTGGGTCACGAAAGGACGCCCTTGGTGGAGGGCACCCCCGCTGACTCGACGCGCACTGCATCACGCAGGCAACGGGCAAGACCCTTGAACGCGGCCTCGATGATGTGGTGGACGTTGCGCCCTGCCTGCAGGTTGACATGCAGCGTGATGTTCGCGGCTGTTGCGAGCGACGAGATCGCATGCTCGGCGAGCGACGGGTCGAACGCCGGGTTGCCGAGCGGGAGGCACTCGGGGAGATCCACGTTCCATGCCACGAACGGACGGCCGCTGAGGTCGAGCGCGACGGCGACGAGTGCTTCGTCGAGCGGGAACGAGCCACTGGCGAAACGGCGCACGCCTGCCTTGTCCCCGAGAGCGTCGCGCAGTGCCTCGCCGACTGCGATCGCGACGTCCTCCACCGTGTGGTGCGTGTCGATGTGCAGGTCACCCTCTGCCTTCACCGTGAGGTCGAACCCACCGTGGCGCGCCAACTGGTCCAGCATGTGGTCGTAGAACGGGATGCCGGTGGAGATGTCACCCTTGCCGGAACCGTCGATGTCGATCGAGACCGAGATCGAGGTTTCCTTCGTGGTGCGGTTGCGCTGGGCGGTGCGTGCCATCCCACCATTCTCGCCCTTTGACGGACGGTTCAGGCGGTCAATTGCGAGATGGCTTCAATGAACGCGGCATTCTCCGCCTCGGTGCCGACCGTGACGCGCAGGCACCCGGCCAGGCGTGGCCACGAACTGCAGTCCCGCACGAGGATCCCCCGCTCCAGCAATCCCTGCCAGACGTCCGCCGCGGCAACCGTGGTCGGGCGGAACAGCACGAAGTTCGCCCCGCTTCGCCAGGTCTCGCACTTCGCCCCCGCCAGTGCGGCGGAGATGCGTTCCCTCTCGGACTTGATGAGCGACACGCGGGCCACCATCTCGTCGGTGTAGCCCAGAGCAGCGAGTGTGGCCGCCTGCTTGAAGGAGTCGAGATGGTACGGAAGTGCGGCGATCTCGATCGCCTCGATGACGGCACGCGGCGCGACGACGTACCCGACGCGCAGCGCTGCGAGGCTCAGCGTCTTCGAGAACGTGCGCGTGATGACGAGCGGTAGCTCCTCCGACACCATGTCGATTGCCGACCAGTCGGAGAACTCCGCATAGGCCTCGTCGACCACCACGATGCCCGTGGCATTCTGCAGCAGCACCTGCAGGTTCTCCCGGGGCTCCACGACACCGGTCGGGTTGTTCGGGTTGCAGAGGAACGTCACCGACGGCTTCTCGCGCTGCATGACACGTTCGATCTCCAGTGGGTCGAGCGTGAAGTCGGCTCGCCTCTCGCCCGTCACCACGGTCGCACCGGTGACCCTCGCGATCTGTGCGTACATCTGGTACGTCGGCTCGAACATGGCCACCGTGCGGTCGTCACCGCCGAACGCGAGCAGGAGCAACTGGAGCACCTCGTTCGAGCCGTTGCCGACGAAGACGTTTGCCGCCGACACACCGTGGCGCGAGGCAATCTCGGCGCGGAGCGCCGACGCCGCGCGGTCCGGGTACCGGTTCCAGTCGATGGAAGCAGCGATGGTCCCGAGCGATTCCGTCCAGCCCGCGGGCGGCGGGAACGGCGACTCGTTCGTGTTCAACCGGATCGGCACATCCACCTGCGGCGAGTGGTAGTTCGACATGGCCACGATCTGGGGCCGGGGGTCGATGCGCTTCATGGCCTCACACTAACGATGGACGGCGCTACTACTTGGCGACTTTTTCGGCACGCAACAGCAGGCGGTGCGCCGAGAGCAGCGCCCGCTCCGCCTCGTACATGGCACTGGCGAGATCCTCGGTGTTCGGCCCGAGCGAATCGATCAACGAGGCGATGCGGATGCGGTAGCGCTCGATGTTCTCTGCTGACGCGGCGAGCTCCGCCCGGATGGTCTCTGACACCGCAGTGACGCTACTTCTTCTGGCTGCGGGTCGGCAGGGAAGACGACGGGCAGATGTCGGCGAGCTCGCAGATGTCGCACTTCGGCTTCTTCGCGTCGCACACGCGGCGACCGTGCAGGATCAGGCGAAGGCTGAAGCGTCCCCACTCGGGCGGGGGGAGGAACGCGTTCAGCACCTTCTCCACCTTCACCGGGTCCTCCTCGGTGGTCAGACCGAGACGGCGCGACAGACGGCCGACATGGGTGTCGACAGCGAGACCCGGGAGGTCGAACACGACGCTCCGCAGGACGTTGCCGGTCTTCCGCCCGACTCCGGGCAGAGTCACGAGGTCGTCAAGGTCGCTCGGGATCTCGCCGCCGAAGTTGTCGACGACGGTGCGCGCCATGCCGATGAGGTTGCGTGCCTTCGACTGGTAGAAACCGGTCGACCGCACGATCTCCTCCACCTCGGTGGGGTTCGCGACCGCGAGGGATTCGACCGTGGGGTACTTGGCGAACAGGTTCGGTGTCACCATGTTCACGCGCGCGTCGGTGCACTGCGCGGAGAGGATGGTGGCCGAGAGGAGCTCGTACGCGTTCGAGTGGGTGAGTTCGCACTCGGCCCCGGGGTAGAGCACCGCAAGGCGTGTTGCGACCTCCTTCGCTCTTCCTGCTGGTGTTCTCGGCTTTGCCACGGCACGAAGGTACCCTCTGCGCGTGCGTTCGTTCGATGTCAGGCGTCAATTGAGTGATTCCGAACTCGTCGAAGTGGACGCCTTGATGGCCGATGCATGGCGCGCGGACGGCACCAGGCCGATGAGCGACCACATGTGGCTCGACCTTCGCGAGGGCGGACGGCGCGGGTACGCGGGTGTCATCGCCCGCGACGACGACCATGACCACATCATCGGGTATTGCCAGGTCTCGCGCGGGAACGACTCATGGGGCATCGACCTGATCGTGCACCCCCACCACCGCTACGACATGGCCGAGATCGGCCCGCGCCTCCTCGCCGAGGCGATCAACGTCGTCGCCGGCGACGGCGGCGGGCACGTGCACTGGTGGGTGTTCGAGGCGAACAACGCCCATGCCGAACTTGCCCGCTCCGCTGGCTTCGTGCCGGGCCGGCACCTCTTGCAGATGCGCAGACCGCTCCCCCTCGATGCGGGGCTGGGTGAGACCCTCGGCGGGCTCGAGGTAGAGCCGTTCGTGCCCGGCCGTGACGAAGAAGAGTGGCTGGCCGTCAACAACGCCGCGTTCGCTTCGCATCCCGAACAGGGAGACTGGACCCTCGACACCATCAGGGCCCGCGAAACCGAGCCGTGGTTCAACCCGACCGGGTTCCTGCTCCACCGCACACAGGGCCGGATCGACGGGTTCTGCTGGATGAAGATGCACCATGACCATGGCAAGGACAAAGGCGAAGACAACAGCACAGTCACCGGCGAGATCTACGTGATCGGGGTTGCACCGTCTGCGGCGTCGCGCGGACTCGGACGGAGACTCGCTGTCGCCGGCCTCGAACACGCCACACGAGCCGGGGCGCACACGGCAATGCTCTACGTCGACTCTGACAACACCGCGGCCGTGGCGATGTACACCGCCCTCGGGTTCTCCACCCACCACACCGAGCGGGCATTTGTGGGGGACGTGGCTCCACGGTGACCTCGGTGCACGATCTCGATCGCGACACCCTCGCGGCGGAGCTCGCGGATTTCCCCGCGTACCGGGTGGAGCAGGTCTGGAACGGGCTCTACTCCTCGTACCTGCCCGTCGCGGAGATTGGCACCCTTCCGGCCGACCTGCGCCGACGTCTCGACGAGACGCATCCGGCCGCATTGCGCGAAGCGACACGGTCGGTTACTGACGACGGTCGCACCGTGAAGTACCTCTGGCACCTCGCCGACGGTGGCCACCCCATCGAGACCGTGCTCATGTACTACGAGACGCGCGCCACCGTGTGTGTCAGCACCCAAGCGGGATGTGCCATGGCGTGCGGATTCTGTGCCACCGGGCAGGCCGGGTTCACTCGCCATCTCACCGCGGGCGAGATCGTGGAGCAGGTAGTCCGATGCGCGCGGGAGGCGAAGGCGCGAGACCGCCGGGTCGACAACATCGTCTTCATGGGCATGGGCGAGCCTCTCGCGAATGAAGAGGCGGTCCGCATCTCCGCGGAGCGGATCCACGATGACATCGGCATATCGGCGCGGCACCTCACAGTGAGCACGGTCGGAATCGTTCCCGGAATCGCCAAACTCTCCACATGGCGGCTGCCGGTGAACCTGGCGGTGTCGCTCCACGCCGCGCGCAACGACCTGCGTGACTCCCTGGTGCCCGTGAACCGGCGCTACCCGCTGGAGATGCTCATGGAGGCATGCCGTGATTACCTCGCTGCGCGCAACAGGCGGGTCACGTTTGAGTGGGCGCTGATCGACGGGGTCAACGACTCCACTCGGGATGCGGCCGAGCTTGCCCGCCTCGCTCTGTCGCTGCAGCCATCGGCCCACGTGAACTTGATCCCGCTAAACCCCACACCCGGATGGCCGACGAAGGGTTCTCCTCTGCGCCGTGTGCACGGGTTCCGAGACGAGCTCGAACATCTCGGCGTCAATGCCACGGTGCGCCAGAACCGGGGCACCGAGATAGCGGCCGCCTGCGGTCAACTGGCCGCGGGTCAACCTGTGGTGATGACCCGCCGCGACGCGCCGGCCTGAGTGCGCGCTGTCACCCGTCGATGTGACGGGGGTTCGCCACTTCGACTTTGCGCCGAATGACCGGCTCCAACTCGTCGAGCACGCGCGCAAGGTCACCGTCGAATCTGCCTGAGCGAATCATGGTGGCCAATTCCGAGTCATCTGATGCGCCGAGTGCGGCGAGATGTTGCGCGTGCATCTGAGCATCA
>JBEGQK010000118.1:0-10616 GCA_041180985.1 Actinomycetota bacterium | reverse complement strand
GCGAGGGAATCCGCGTCCTCGGCACTGAAGAAGCCGCCGTTCGGGTGGCGCATGTACGCGAGCACGTAGTCGATCGTCTCGCTCGCCACCTGGAAGTAGCGGGCATGGCCGAGGGCCTTCCACGCGTGGACGTACGTGCGGGCGAGAAGGGCCTGGTCGTACAGCATCTTCTCGAAGTGCGGCACCAGCCACTTCTCGTCCACGCTGTAACGGGAGAACCCGCCCCCGATGTGGTCGTACATTCCCCCGCACGCCATCGCATCGAGCGAGGTGGTGACGATCGGGCGGAGGGTCTCGTCGCCGGTCCTCACGTACTCGCGCAGGACCGTGTCGATGGCGAACGTGCCGGGGAACTTCGGCGCGCCGCCGAAACCACCCCACGTCGCGTCGAAGCGGGAACGCAGCTCCTGGATCGTCGCCTCCCTCATGGAGGGGACGTCGAAACCGTCGGTCGGCGTCAGTGCGGCCGTTCGTCCGATCATCTCGACGAGTGCGTCGATGTTCTGCTGCAGTTCGCTGCGCTTGTTGCGCCACGCGTCGTCCACCGCGTGCAGGAGCTTCACGAACGAGTCACGCGGGTAGTAGGTGCCGCCGAAGAACGGGTGTCCGTCGGGGGAGAGGAACACGGTCATCGGCCAGCCGCCGCGACCCGTGAGGGCCTGGACGGCGTCCATGTACACCGCGTCGACGTCCGGCCGTTCCTCGCGGTCCACCTTGACGTTCACGAACAACGAATTCATGACGGCCGCGACGTCGTCGTTCTCGAAGCTCTCGTGTGCCATCACGTGGCACCAGTGGCACGCGGAGTAGCCGATGGAGAGGAGGACGGGGCGCCCGGTGTCGCGCGCCGCGGCGAAAGCCTCGTCGCCCCACTCGTACCAGTCGACCGGGTTGTCCTTGTGCTGCCGCAGGTACGGCGAGGAAGACCGCGAGAGTCGGTTCACGCGCCCATGGCGTGGTAGCCGCCGTCGACGTGGATGATCTCGCCCGTGGTGGCGGGGAACCAGTCACTCAGCATGGCGATGGTCGTGCGCGCGACGGGCTCGGAGTTGTTCACGTCCCATCCGAGGGGGGCACGGTCGTCCCACACGTCCTCGAACTTCTTGAAACCGGGGATGGACTTGGCGGCCATCGTGCGGATCGGACCTGCCGCCACGAGGTTGCACCGGATCCCCTTCGGCCCGAGTTCCTTGGCGAGGTACCGGCTCGTCGACTCGAGTGCGGACTTCGCCACGCCCATCCAGTTGTACGCGGGCCATGCAACGGTGTTGTCGAAATCCATGCCGACGATTGCCGACCCACTCGGCATCAGGGGGAGGAACGACTCGGCGAGGGTCTTCAGCGAGTACGCAGAGATCTGCATGGCAATGGACACGTCGGACCACTGCGGCGCCATGAAGTCATCACCGAGACAGATCTCCGGGGCGAAGCCGATGGAGTGCACCACCCCGTCGACGGAGCCGAGGCTCCCGCGGACCTGTTCGCGCGCACTCTCGACATGCTCCGCAACGGTCACGTCGAACTCGAACACCTCCACGGCGGAATCAAGCTTGCGAGCCGTGCGCTGTGTGAGCGAGAGACCGCGACCCGCACCGGTCAGCACCACCGTGGCGCCCTCGCGCTGGGCGAGTTGCGCCACCCGGAAAGCCAGGGATGACTCCATGAGCACACCTGTGACAACAATTTTCTTTCCGTCGAGCAGACCCATGCTTTGAACCGTAGTTCGGCGGGGCTCGGTGTGTAAGGCTCTCACGGATGCGTATTGGAATTCTTGGTGGCACGGGACCCGCGGGAAGTGCCCTCGGTGCGCGACTCGCGTCCGTCGGCTACGAGGTCGTCATCGGGTCGCGGTCGAAGTACCGGGCAATGGAGACCGTCGACGGCCTGAAGGCCCAGTTCAAGGAACTCAACCTGCCCGTCTCGGCCGGCGACAACATCGATGCCTCTTCTTGTGATGTCGTGGTGCTCGCCACCCCGTGGGACTCCGCCGCCACGACGGCCCAGGAGCACCTCGAGCAACTGCGCGGCAAGATCGTCATCAGCATGGCAAACGCCCTGGTGCGGGTGGGCGGCGAGTTCCAGCCGCTCCTGCCTCCGCGCGGCAGCGTGGCAGCCCACGTGCAGGCCGCCATCCCCGAGTGCCGCGTCGTCGCCGCTTTCCATCATCTCCCGGCGAAGGAACTCGGCCATCTCGGCGAACCGATCGATTCGGACGTCCTCGTGTGCTCCGACGACGCGGAGGCGACCAAGGTGGCGATGGACATCGTGTCCCACATCCCGGGGTGCCGTCCCCTCGATGCCGGAGAACTGTCTAATGCAACCGCCATCGAGGCGTTCACGGCAGTATTGCTGCAGCTGAACGTCAGGTACAAGACGCGCGTCGCACCGAAGCTGACCGGCATCAAGAAGGACCCTCGGGCGTAGACGATGTCGATGCGTCTCTACGACACGGCCAAGCGGGACATCGTCCCGTTCACGCCGGGGGAGACCGTTCTCATGTACACGTGCGGCATCACGCCGTACGATGCGACGCATCTCGGGCACGCGGCCACGTTCCTCGTGTACGACGTGCTGCAACGCCGCCTCATCGACCTCGGTCACACCGTGAAGTGCGTCCGCAACGTGACCGACGTCGATGATCCGCTGTTCGCGAAGGCGCGCGAACTCGGCGTCCACTACCTGGACCTCGCCGCCGGTGAGGAAGCCAGGTTCAACCGCGACATGGAGGCGCTCGAGGCGCTGCCGGTCTTCAGCACGCCACGTGCGTCCTCGGCGATCTCGGACATCCGCGGCTTCATCGGGATGGTGCTCGACAGGGGCTACGCCTACGCGGTCGACGGCTCGGTCTACTTCGACATCTCGAAGTTCCCGTCCTTCGGGGAGGTGTCGCACTACTCGGAGGAGCAGATGATCGAGTTCGCGCGCCAGCGCGGCGGCAACGTGGAGGACCCGAACAAGCGACACCCTCTCGACTTCGTGCTGTGGCACCCGTCGGCCGACGACGAACCGTCGTGGGACACCATGTGGGGGGCAGGCCGTCCCGGCTGGCACATCGAGTGCTCGGCCCTGGCGCTGCGCGAGCTCGGCACAACGATCGACCTCCACGGCGGCGGGAGCGACCTCATCTTCCCGCACCACGAGTGCGAGCGCGCCCAGTCCGAGGCGGCAACGGGCGAGCCGTTCGTGCGCCACTGGATGCACGTGGCGATGGTCTACATGGACGGCCACAAGATGTCGAAGAGCCTCGGGAACCTGGTCTTCGTCGACAAACTGCGCACCCAGTACGACCCGCGCTCCATCCGCCTGGGGGTCATCGAGCACCACTACCGCACCGAGTGGGAGTGGGAGGATGGCCTCATGCCCCGCAACCACGCCCGCCTTCAGGCCTGGCTGTCCTCCGTCGGGGGAGCGGCGGGGACAGTGCTCGAGGAGGTCCGCGAGCGCCTGGACGAGGACCTGGACACGCCGGGAGCGGTGGCCGCGATCGACCGTGCCGCGGGTGCGGGCGTCGATGTGTCCGATGCCGCAGCGCTGCTCGGGGTTCGTCTCGACCGGCCCCTGTCCATCGGCTGATGTGACGCACCTGTTTCGCCGGTGTGACATTTAGTCAAATGCGTCCCCGCGGGTTCACAAGCGCCCGAATCACACCTATTCTGAGCGCCAATGGCCGCCGAAACCGAGGCATCAGTGGCTCCGCTACCCGCGAAAGTGTTCGCCGGTGCGGGAGCATCGCAGGAGAGACTCCGCCGCGTGCTGCACCCGTTGTCGCGCCGCCTCTGGAAGATGAACATCGAGGGGATCGAGAACATCCCTGCTGACGGTCCGGCGATCATCTGCCCGAACCACATCAGCTTCTTCGACTCGGTCTTCGTCATGACTTTTGTCGGCCGCAACATCAGCTTCGTCGGCAAGGCCGAGTACATGGACTCGTGGAAGACGAAGCACCTGTTCCCCGCGCTCGGGATGATTCCCATCGACCGGTCGGGCGGCGGCAAGAGCGACAATGCGCTCGAGGCGGCCGAGCGGGTGCTGCACCGCGGAGAGCTGTTCGGCATCTACCCGGAGGGGACACGCAGCCGCGACGGGATGCTCTACAAGGGGCACACGGGAGCGGCTCGTCTCGCTCTCAAGGTCGGTTGTCCGATCATTCCCGTCGGCATCATCGGCACGCGCGAGATCCAGCCACCCGACACGTTCTTCCCGAAGGTCGGTCTGTCGTGCTCCGTGAAGTTCGGAGCGCCCATCCACGTCGAGCGCTATGCCGACCGGCCGGATGACCACATGGCCTGGAGGGAGATCACCGACGAGGTGATGTTCGAGATCCGGGAACTCTCGGGCCAGGAGTACCGCAACACGTACGCCTCGAAGAAGCCCGAGACACTGCATGCCGCGACTGCGGTGGTGTCGGTGGAGGCAACAGACCGAGCAAACACCGCCGATTTGGAGACCTCTGCTCCGTAGAATGGCCCTTCCATGGCCGACATCGCAGTAATCCTCCCCGACGGTTCGGAGCGACTCGTTCCGCAGGGGTCCACCGTCCGTGACGTGGCCGCAGGTATCGGCTCGCGCCTCGCGAAGGCCGCACTTGCCGGCACGGTGAACGGGGCCGAGGTGGACCTGAACGTGCCGGTCGCCGCCGGAAACTCGGTCTCCATCATCACCGCCGATTCCGATGCCGGTCGTCACGTGCTCCGCCACTCCACGGCCCATGTGCTGGCCCAGGCCGTCGTGCAACTGTTCCCGGGAGCGCAGTTCTCCATCGGGCCCGCCATCGAGGACGGCTTCTACTACGACTTCGAGTTGCCGGGCGGCCGCACCTTCTCCGAGGACGACCTCGAGGCGATCACTGCGCGCATGCGCGAGATCATCAAGGCTGACCAGCCGTTCGTGCGCTCGGAAGTGGCGGCGAACGATGCGCTCCGGCTCTTCGCGTCTCAGAAGTACAAGTGCGAGATCATCGAGCGTGTCTCGTCGGGTTCCGCCGATGGCGACGATTCGGGCGAGGTGGGGGACGGTGGCACCATCAGCGTGTACCGCAACACCGACGAGTTCGTCGACCTGTGCCGCGGGCCCCACGTGCCCTCGACCGGTCGGCTCGGTCACTTCGCGCTCCAGAAGGTCGCCGGTGCCTACTGGCGCGGCAACGAGAAGGGGCCGATGCTCCAGCGCATCTACGGCACCGCGTGGGAGAGCGATGCAGCCCTGAAGGAGCATCTGCACCGACTGGAGGAGGCCGCAAAGCGCGACCACCGCCGTCTCGCGAACGAACTCGACCTCCTCTCGTTCCCCACCGCGCTCGGTGGCGGTCTCGCCGTGTGGCACCCGAAGGGTGCGATCGCGCGCAAGCTGATGGAGGACTACAGCCGCCAGCGCCACATGGACGGCGGCTACCAGTTCGTCTACACCCCGCATCTCGCCAACGCGAACCTCTTCGAGACCTCCGGCCACCTCGGCTTCTACGCGGACGGCATGTACCCGCCGATGGAGATGGACAACGGCACGTACTACATGAAGCCCATGAACTGCCCTATGCACTGTCTGATCTTCGACAGCCGCCAGCGCAGCTACCGCGAGCTCCCGCTGCGCCTGTTCGAGCTCGGCAACGTCTACCGGTACGAGCGGGCGGGCACCCTGCACGGCCTGATGCGCATCCGCGGTTTCACGCAGGACGACAGCCACATCTTCTGCACCGAGGAGCAGCTCTCCGACGAGATCGCTTCGTTGCTCGACTTCGTCATGAGCGTGCTGCGCAGGTTCGGGTTCTCCGACTTCACCGCGAACCTCAGCACGAAGGACCCGCAGAAGTACGTGGGCTCCGACGACATGTGGGAGAAGGCAACCGTCGCCCTCGCCGCTGCGTTGAAGAAGTACGGCCTGGAGTACAAGATCAAGGAGGGCGACGCCGCCTTCTACGGTCCGAAGATCGACATCGACGTGCGCGACGCCATCGGGCGCAAGTGGCAGTTGAGCACGATCCAGCTCGACTTCAACCAGCCCGAGCGCTTCAAGCTGGAGTACATCGCCCCCGATGGTTCGCGCAAGCGCCCGGTCATGCTGCACCGCGCGCTCTTCGGTTCCGTGGAGCGCTTCTTCGGTGTGCTCCTGGAGCACTACGCGGGTGCTTTCCCCACGTGGCTCTCGCCGGTGCAGGTGAAGGTGCTGCCCGTGGCGAACGCCCACTCGGAGTACGCCAACAGCGTCGTTGCGACACTCCGCAAGCAGGGGTTCCGCGCCGAGATCGTGGATTCCGACGAGCAGCTCGGGAAGAGGATCCGCACCGCGAAGGTCGACAAGGTCCCGTACGTCCTCGTCGTGGGCGACGACGATGTCGCCGCCGGGACCGTGGGCGTTAACCCGCGAGGCGGAGAGGTGGAACGGGGCGTCACAGTCGATGCGTTCGTCGGACGGATCGCCGCGGACGTCGCGGAAGGCCTGACGGGCGGCGAGTAGGTGTCGCTCGAACGGCTCTGGAACGGCTGGCGCTCCCAGTACGTGCGCGGCTACAACGGCGGCGAGCGCAACGAGCCGGGTCGTTCGGTGTTCACCAAGATCCTCGAGTCGGGTGCCAACGACGAGGAGGCGCACATCGTCC
This sequence comes from Actinomycetota bacterium, assembly GCA_041180985.1. Classification (GTDB taxonomy): domain Bacteria; phylum Actinomycetota; class Acidimicrobiia; order Acidimicrobiales; family Ilumatobacteraceae; genus UBA2093. Next base: position 4,024 of record JBEGQK010000118.1, on the reverse strand, counting down.
ACCGTGGCGACACGTGCTTCGTCATCCTGAACGCCTTCCCGTACTCGACGGGTCACATGCTGGTGCTGCCGTACCGCGAAGTGGCGGACCTGGAGGAACTCGATGCGGCCGAGGCAGCGGAGCTGTGGGGGACCGTCACGGCGGCAGTGTCCGCGGTGAAGAGATCGCACCAGCCGCATGCCCTGAACGTGGGCATCAACCTCGGTGCGCCGGCCGGAGGAAGCATCGCCCAGCACCTTCACGTTCATGTTGTCCCGCGGTGGGAGGGCGACGCCAACTTCATGACGGCGGTCGCAAACACCCGGACTCTGCCCGAACCGCTCGACGACACAGCAGCGCGCATCCGTGCCGCGTGGAACAAGGAGCAGACACGATGAGCGACGAACTGCGCGACCAACTTCCCGACGACCTGAACGCGGTGGATTTCGCCGGGGCGTACGAGTTCCCCGACAACAGTCGCCGGCGCATCCCGGCTGCCATCTATGGCGTGCTGGCGGCCGGAGCTGCCATCGCGTGGATGTCGGTCGACCGGGACGCCTCCGTCATCGTGAACGACGGCGCGCTGCTCGGTGCGGTGATCCTGGGTGCGATGGCCATCATCAGTTTCACGAGCGGCTGGAGAATGACGATCGACGAACGCGAGGCACTGGTGAGGGCAACCGCGAACGTCGGGTTCGTCGTCGGTCATGCCTCGGCACAGCAGGTGTGGCGCGGTCTCCGTTCCCGGCCGACGTGGCGCATCTTCTGCTACAGCGCCGAGGAACCGCCGCTGCAGCGCGGGCTGGTCCTCGTCGACGCCGTGGACGGAACGGTGGTGGAGGTGCTCGTCGAGGAGAACCCCGACCTGGCATCTCCCGGCCCGGACGACGCGGTCAAGTAGCGTTCCACCGATGTTCGACGGCAGTTTCCGCGCGCCAATCGAGCGCCTCGTGCGCCCGGTCGGGATGCTGCTGCGAAAGACGGGGATGTCGCCCGACCACATCACCATCGTCGGGGTTCTCGTGTCGTTCGGCGCGGCGTGGGCCATTGCCGCGGGGGCGCTCCGCGGCGGCCTGCTGCTCGTCATCCTCGCCGCCGTGCCCGACATGCTCGACGGGGCACTCGCGAAGGCGCAGAACTCAGCAAGTCAGCGTGGCGCATTCTTCGACTCGGTGATGGACCGTGTCACCGACTCGGTCCTGATGGGCGGCGTCGCGTGGTACCTCATCTCGGGCGATCACCCGCACGAGGCGATCCTCCCGGTGGCCATCATGGGCGTGTCCTCGCTCATCTCGTACGAGCGAGCAAAGGCGGAGTCCCTCGGTCTCACCGCCAAGGGCGGGCTGATGGAACGGGCAGAGCGCATCATCGTTCTCTGCTTCGGTCTCTTGTTCGACTCGATCCTCGTGCCCGTGCTGTGGGTGATGCTCGTTCTCACCATCGTCACCGCCGTGCAGCGGTTCTTCAAGGTGTGGGCCCAGGCCGAGGTCTCGGGAATTGTGCAGGCGCGTCGCGACAAGCGGCAGGTGCGGCGGGTGTCCCGCCAGAGTTCGCGCGCGAATCGCCGTTCACTGTCGGTCAACGCCCGCCAACGCCGCCGATCGCGCAATGGCTGACCCGGTCGAGCAGTTCTCCGGCGCACTCACGGTCGGCGGGTACAAGCTCGGGTCGCTCGTTGCGCGCCTCACTCCGGGGTTCGTCGCCCAGGGGGCGGTGTCGCTTCTCGCGCCGGGAATCGCGCTGTCGCTGCGGGAGAAGCGCGGGATGATCGAACGCCATCTGCGGCGCGTCAACCCGACAGTGTCGCGGTTCGCCCTGCGGCAACAGTCGCAGCAGGCATTCGACAGTTACATGCGCTACTACGCCGAGAGTTTCCGCCTGCCATCGATCGGCAGGAAGCACGTCGACCGTTGTTTCACCGTGGAGGGTTTCCACCACATCGAGGAGGGTCTCGAGAAGGGCAACGGCGTGATCCTCGCGTTGCCGCACCTCGGCGGCTGGGAGTGGGCAGGTCGCTGGATGGCCGACAAGGGCCACCGCATGACCGTGATCGTGGAGCCTCTCGACCCGCCGGAGTTGTTCGAGTGGTTCACGGAACTGCGCAGCAGCCTCGGGATGAACGTCGTGCCGCTCGGTCCCGACGCCGCAGGCGCGGTCCTGTCCGCGCTGCGCAGGAACGAGATCGTGTGCCTCCTCTGCGACCGAGACATCCAGGGTGGGGGAGTGGAGGTGTCCTTCTTCGGCGAGACCACGACCTTGCCCGCCGGACCCGCGATGCTCGGAATGCGGGCGAACGCCGTCGTCCTGCCGACTGCGGTCTACTTCACCTCGAAGGTGGACGGCCACCACGCGGTCATCAAGCCACCGTTGCCCATGGACAGGGAGGGCGGCCTGCGCGAGGCGGTCTCGCGGACCACGCAATTGCTGGCCAACGACCTGGAGGACCTCATCCGGAGGGCACCGGAACAGTGGCACCTGTTCCAGCCCAACTGGCCGAGTGATCCCGGCTACGGCGCCGACCGGGTGTCGTAGGCTGAACCTAAACGGAGGTACGGACCATGTCACGCGTGCAACTTGCCCTCAACGTGGGGAATCTCGACGAGGCGATCGCTCATTACTCAAAGATGTTCGGCGTCGGCCCGGCAAAGGTCCGTCCCGGCTACGCCAATTTCGCGGTGGCCAACCCACCGCTCAAGCTGGTCCTCATCGAGGGCCACGGTGAGGCGGGCACGCTGAACCACCTCGGTGTCGAGGTGGAATCGACCGATGAAGTCGCGTCGAAGATCGACGAGGCGCGGCAGTTCGGTTTCGACATCACCGTGCAGGAGAGCACCACCTGTTGCTTCGCGGTGCAGGACAAGGTGTGGATCAACGATGGCGAGATCCCGTGGGAGTGGTACACCGTTCTGGAGGACGCCCCGCAGGACACTTCGCTCGTGAAACTCGGCGGCAAGCCCCTCATCACCATCGAGGGTTCGGGCAACGTCTGCGGGCCAGACGGATGCTGCTGAAGCGTCACCTCGCCGAGTTCCTCGGCACCGCGCTCCTCGTGATGGCGGTCGTCGGGTCGGGAATCATGGCCACCAAGCTCTCCGATGACGTGGGCATCCAGTTGCTCGCCAATGCGGTGGCCACGGGCGGCGCGCTGTTCGGGCTCATCACGATCTTCGGGCCGGTGTCAGGTGCCTCCTTCAATCCCGTCGTGTCGGTCATCGGCCACGTCCTTGACGGTGGCGGCTCTCTGGCACGTCTGGTCGCCGACATCGTCGCGCAGTTCGCGGGCGCCGTCGTCGGTTGCTGGGTGGCAAACGCCATGTTCTCACGACCGTGGCTGGAGACCTCCACGAAGGTGCGCACAGGCGGGCCACAGTGGTTCTCGGAGGCGGTGGCCGTCGTCGGACTCGTGTTGATCATCCGCGGCGGAATCAAAGCGAAGGCGAATGTCGCGGCCATGGTGGCGGGCTGGATCGTGGGTGCCTACTGGTTCACGTCGTCGACCAGCATCGCGAACCCGGCCGTCGCGTTCGGGCGCATGTTCTCCGATTCGTTCGCCGGAATTTCGCCCGGTTCCACCCCCATGTTCATCGTGATGCAACTCGTGGGTGGCATCGTCGCACTCGTGTTCGCACGGGTTCTCTTCGACAGCGGTGACTGATGCCGGGAATCCTCTTCCTCTGCATCCACAATGCGGGCCGGTCGCAGATGGCTGCCGGCTTCGCGCGCGAGATCGGCGCCGGTCGTGTCGACATCTACTCGGGCGGGTCGGAGCCCGCGGACACGGTGAACCCCGTGGCCGTCGGCGCGATGGCCGAGGTGGGCATCGACATCGCCGGCTTCACCCCCCAGCGGTTCACTGACGAGTTGCTCAACAAGGTGGATGTCGTCGTCACCATGGGTTGCGGGGACACCTGTCCATTCATCCCCGGCAAGCGGTACGTCGACTGGCCGTTGGACGACCCCAAGGGACGACCCATCGAGGAAGTGCGCCGGATCCGTGACGAGATCAAGTCACGGGTGGAAGAGCTGATCTCTCAGCTGTAGGCGG
>JBEGQK010000117.1:0-8995 GCA_041180985.1 Actinomycetota bacterium | reverse complement strand
ACGTCCCGTCGTCGTTGCTCTCGATCGGCCCCGACTGCCTGCGCCGTCTCATGAATCGGGCCCGTCCTTCTGCATGGTGGCCCACAGACCGTGCTCGTGCAGGTGGAACACGTCGATCTCGGCCTTCTCCCGCGTGCCGGAACTGACGACCGCGCGTCCCTTCTCGTGCACGTCGAGCATGAGTGCGGTCGCCTTTTCCTTGGAATAGCCGAACAACTTCTGCAGCACGAGAGTCACGTAGGACATGAGGTTGATGGGGTCGTTCCACACGAGCACGATCCACGGGTGGTCCTGTGCGGCGTCCTCGTCGAGACGCAGGTCCTCGTCGGGCATCACCGACGCAACGGTGCGCGGTGCCGGACGGGGAGAGACGATGTTCACGAAAATCATTGTGCTGCCGATTGGGCGACCTTGCCTACCCCTCGTACGATGGGCGACTGTGTCACTCCGAGTCCGCCCCGTTGTCCCGTCCCGGATGACCCCCGGCGGGCACAACTCGTCCCGCACCCCCCGCAGCGTGCTCGGCGGCTACGTGGCGCTCATGAAACTGCGCGTTGTCGAGTTGCTCCTCATCACCACCGTGCCGACGATGGTCCTGGCCGAGGGTGGATGGCCGAGATTCTCACTCATTCTCATCACTTTGCTCGGCGGCACGTTGGCCGCTGGCGGGGCCAACGCCATCAACATGTACATCGACCGCGACATCGACGGTCTGATGGAGCGCACCAAGAACAGGCCCTTGGTGACCGGCCTGATTGCCCCCCGAGATGCCCTCGTGTTCGCGATTGCATTGGAAATAGTGGCTTTCGGGGTGCTCTGGGCGGGGGCAAACCTCCTGGCAGCGGCCCTGTGCATGTCGGCCACCCTGTTCTACGTCTTCGTCTACAGCCTGTGGCTGAAGCGCACCAGCAAGCAGAACATCGTGATCGGTGGCGCGGCCGGGGCCGTCCCCGTGCTCGTGGGCTGGGCAGCCGTGACGAACAGCCTTGCGTGGGAGCCGTGGATCCTGTTCCTCATCATCTTCCTGTGGACCCCGCCCCACTTCTGGGCCCTTGCCATCAGGCATTCCGATGACTACAAGGCGGCCGGGGTGCCGATGCTCCCGGCCGTGGAGTCCGAGAAGAAGGTCATCGCAGCCATGATCAGGTACTGCTCGGCAACGGTTGCCGCAAGCGTGGCGTTGATCCCGGTGGCCGGTCTGGGCTGGGTCTACGGCGCCACGACAGTTGTCCTCGGGGTGCTGTTCCTGGCAGGCACAATCGCACTAGGCCGCAAGCCGACCCCGGGCGGTTCGATGAAGCTCTTCTCCTTCTCGATCTCGTATTTGTCGCTGGTGTTCGTGGCCCTCACAGTCGACGTTCTGGTCCGCTAGAACCCGCGCCGGAGGCGCAATCGCACGAAATGCGACACATCACGGGATTTCCGATTGGCAAGGGGTCGGTGGATAGTGTTGGTTCGTTAGTAATAGGCATGTGCACCCCCGTGCGTCCCTGTGGACAATCAAGGGTGCGTCTGGGAGACCTTCGGCAAATGACGACCATTGATACGCATGCAGGGGCCTCGGCCGGAGCTGCGCAACCGAACCCCGTTGCACGCATTGCCGCGTGGGTCATCAGCAGTGACCACAAGAAGATCGGTCGGTTGTTGATCGGTGAGTCGATGGTCGCAGCCGTCGCTGCGGCGGTCATCGGAGCCCTGCTCGGTCTCGAGCGCATGAGCAGTGGGTACAGCATCTTCAACGGCGATGCCACGCCGCAGCTCGTCGGCCTGTTCCGTTACCTGCTCGCCTTCGGGGTGCTGGCGCCGCTCACCCTCGGTCTTGCGCTCGCGGTCGTGCCCATGCAGGTCGGCTCGCGTGCCGTGTCGTTCCCGCGCCTCGCGCAGTTCGGGTTCTGGGCCTGGGACCTGGGTTCGGTCGTCGTGATCGTGTCGATCATCGGCAACGGCGGTCCCGGTGGCGGGAACACCGACCTCGTCGACATGTACCTGCTGGGCGTCGCCGTTGCGGTTCTCGGCCTGTGCGGGGTCGCAACGTCAGTGGCCTCCACCGTCCTCACGTCGCGTGCTCCCGGCATGACGACCGACCTCGTACCGGTCTTCTCGTGGGGTGGTCTCGTCGGTTCGATCGCCACGGTCCTGTCGCTGCCCGTCCTCGTCGGCACCATCGCGTACCTGTACATCGACCACACGTACGCCGCCACGGCTTTCGGCGGGAACAAGGGCATCGACGAGTGGACGCGATTCGCATTCACCCAGCCCGCGACCTTCGTCTTTGCGGCAATCGCCGTCGCGGTTCTCGCCGAGATCGCCCCGGTCATTGCCGGTGCCCGTCAGCCGCTTCGCGGGCCTGTGCTTGCCGGCGTTGGCCTTGTCTCCACCGGTGTTCTCGGCGCCGTCACGCAGTCGCACCACGTTCTCGACACCGACGGCAGCCTCACCGATTCGGTGAAGAGCGCCATCCCGTTCCTGTTGTTCAACGGTCTGCCCGTCCTCGGCGTGCTGGTCGTTCTCGGGGCGAGCATGTTCGTGCTCAAGTCGGGCAAGCCGAAGCCCGGCACGTCGTTCGCATTCGCCCTGCTCGGCACCGGGATGGTCCTTCTCGGCATGCTCGGGACGTTGCTGCAGAACATCAAGGCTGCGGGGCTCGTCGGCACGTCCTTCGAGGAGGGTGCCACCACGTTCGTCGTGTACGGCGCGGTCATGGTGGTCATCGGCGGTGTCCTGCACTGGGCACCGAAACTGTGGGGCGTCGTCGTCGACGACAAGATGGCACTCCCGCTCGTCGGTCTTGCGCTCCTCGGCACCGTTCTCGCATCGCTTCCCAACTACATCGCCGGCTTCGCCAACCAGCCGCTCGATGCCGCCGACGGTTTCAGCTACTCCGGTCCGATGGGCCTGTGGAACCTGCTCGTGGCCGCCGGTCACGTGCTGGTCGCGGTGAGCGTGATCGCCGTGGCCCTCGCGATCTTCGTTGCGGTGCGCTCCGGTGCGTCCGCACCCGATGACCCGTGGAACGGCCACACGCTCGAATGGGCGATTCCCTCACCGGCACCGCACAACAATTTCGCTTCGCTCGCCGCGGTCGGCTCGGCCGAACCCGTTCTCGACGCAAAGCCCACGTCGGAGGTGTCGGCATGACCATCGCTCTTCCCTCAGCAACCGCCCGCCCGCCGCGTCGCCAGGTGCTCGTCGCCACGAGCATCGTGTCCGCCGGCGTGGCCATGATGATCGCCGGGATGCTGGGCGTGTGGATGAAGTTCCGCGCTGCCGCACCGGTGCGCGATTCGTCAGACGGTCTCTACAAGATCAAGGACTGGTTGTCCGCGGACATCAAGATCCCCGAGGTCGCCGCGAACACGATGCTGATCACGTTCTTTGTCGCGTGCTTCCTCGCCCAGTGGGCCGTGTACTCGGCACACCGCCAGGATTCCCGCCACCGTTCGATGGCACTGCTGTTCACCTCGGTGATCGGCGTGGCAATCATCAATGCCCAGGTTGCCGTCTGGAGTCAGATGGGCATCGGCGTGCGCGACGGCGCGTACGAGACGATGTTCTACACGGTCACCGGCACGGTCATCGTGCTGGTGGCAGCCGGGATTGCGTTCAGCCTTGCGGCGTTCTTCCGCTCGGTCGGCGGACGCAGCGACGACACACAGGTCGTCACCGCGCACGCGTTGTATTGGTATGTCCTCACGGCGGCGTTCACAGCCGTGTGGTTCCTGGTGTACGTGCAGAAGTAGGTCGCGATGTTCTCCTCTGGCTCCAAGTACCTCCTCGGCATCTCCGGCCTGTCGCTCGTCGCGGCAATCGTCTACGCGTTCACGGTGAACCCGTCGGACCTCGGTGTCATCGCGATTCTCGGCCTGATGGTTGCGGCGGGTCTGCTCGTCGGCATCGGCCTGAAGAACAACGACGGTGATGCCGCCACCGTCGAGGAAGCCGTTGCTGCTGCAGCCGATGCACCGCGCGACAGCGCGTGGCCCGCAGTGTTTGCCCTCGGTCTGGCGCTGACCGCCGTCGGAATGGCGACCGTGCCGGTCGTCTTCCTCCTCGGCATCGTCGCGCTCTTCGCCGGCGGCGCGGAGTGGCTCATCACCAACTGGGCGGACCGTGCGTCGGTCGACCGCCGCTACAACAACGACAACGTCCGCGTGAAGACGATCGGACCGCTCGAGTACCCGGTCGCGGCAGCGGTCGTCCTTGGTGTCATCGCCTACCTGTTCTCGCGCATCATGCTGAACGTCTCGAAGGAGACCGCACCGTTCGTGTTCATTGCGGTGGGCACCATCGTGCTGGTCATCGGTTTCCTTGCCGGCAGCAAGCCGTCGTTCCGCGGTCGGCCGCTCGTGGCGTCGATCAGCGTCGTCGTGCTCGCGTTGGTCGTTGCCGGTGTCACCACTGGCATCAAGGGCGAGCGCACCGAACTGGCCGAGGTCAGTGCGGGGAAGTTCTATGACGCCGCCAACCGCGAGTGCGGGGCCGAGGAGAGCGAGCATTTCGACCACAACGCGGGCAACACCGTCAACCTCCGTGCATCGGTGCTCGCCACCGTCTTCGTGAAGGACGGCAAGGCGTACGCGGAGCTGATCGGCATGCCGAAGCCCACCGACACGATCACCATCGCCCGGTCCAACAACGTGAACATCCTCTTCCGCAACCTCGACGAGAAGGAGCACCGCATGGTGATGCACCTCGGCGAGGCAAAGGTCGGGACCACCGACACCGTCGAGAAGATCGAGACGTGCACGCAGCTGGCGGGCAAGAACCAGGAGCAGCTGCTCACGGTGTCGATCCCCAAGCCGTCAGCCGCCTTCAAGGACGGGTACTCCATCGAGGTGCCCGGCGCCGAGGGCGTCATCAAGGTGATGGTGCCGTGATGAACCGTCGCAACGAACACACATCGGAAGAGAAGATGGAAACGAACCCCACCCCGAAGAACCGTCGTGGTCGTCGCGCGTACGTTGCTCTCGCAGCGGGCGCCGGCCTGTTCCTCACCGGTTGCGCGACCAACGCGCCGCAGGACATCTTCCAGCCGAAGGGTCCGAACGCGAACGACATCAACAACCTGCAGAAGCTCGTCTTCCCCATCGCCGGCGTGGTCGGCGTCATCGTTCTCGGTCTCGCCACGTACATCTTCCTGAAGTTCAAGGACCGCGGCCAGCCGATCCCGGCCCAGGCGCACGGCAAGCCGATCGTGGAAATCACGCTCACGGTCATCCCCGCCCTGATCCTCACGGTCTGCGGTGTGTTCACGTTCCGCACCATCTTCGACCTGGCCAAGACCAGCGACACCGAGATGGTCATCAACGTCACCGGCCAGCAGTGGTGGTGGGAGTACGACTACCCGGTGCAGACCGAGTACGGCATCAAGACACCCATCATCACCTCGGGTCAGCTCGTGCTGCCCGTCGGCACCAAGGTGCTCCTGCGCGAGACCAGCCGCGACGTCATCCACTCGTACTGGATCCCCGCGCTGAACGGCAAGAAGGACGCCGTCCCGGGCCGCATCAACCTGCTCAGGCTGCAGGCCGACAAGCCCGGCATCTACGCCGGTCAGTGCACCGAGTTCTGCGGTCTCTCCCACGCCAACATGCGCATGGAGGCGGTCGCCCTCTCCAAGGAGGACTTTGCGAAGTGGGTGGCGAACCAGCAGGCCGCGTACTCGAAGCCGGCCGCGGGAACCCTCGCCGCCGAGGGTGAGACCGTGTTCCTCAACCAGTGCGTGCGCTGTCACCAGGTGAACGGCCAGAAGAAGGCCGACGGCACCGCCGTCATCGCAGCACCGGACGAGAACGTCTATGCCGGTGCCGCGCCGAACCTGAGCCACCTCATGTCGCGCAACACCTTCGCTGGTGCGATGTTCGACCTCTTGAGCAAGTCCTGCCGCGACGACGTGTGGAAGGCGAAGCCGGAGGAATTCGGCGCCAAGTACCTGAAGGGCGTCACCAGCGACTGCCTGAACGAGTCACAGTTGCGCGCCTGGCTGCGCAATGCACCGTCCCAGAAGCCGATGTACGCCGATCCCGCCAAGCTGATGCCGACGAACGGCAAGTACCGCGGCATGCCGGCACTCGGTCTCACCGAAACAGACATCGACAAGCTTGTCGCGTACCTCTTGACCCTGAAGTGATCGGAGAAAATCATGGCGATCATTGAACGACCCAGCACGGAGGTGGCGGCACCCGTTGTCGCCACCCCGAGCAACAGCCTCGGAGGCTTCAAGCGGCCGATGATGGAGTCCGGGTGGAAGTCCTGGCTCTTCACCGTCGACCACAAGAAGATCGGAATCATGTACGGCGTCTCGGCGATGTTCTTCTTCATCGTCGGCGGCGTCGAGGCATTGCTGATCCGCCTGCAGCTCGCGGCCCCCAACGGCAAGGTGCTGAACGCGGACGTCTACAACCAGATGTTCACGATGCACGCGACCACGATGATCTTCCTTTTCGCGATGCCCATGGCGGCTGCCTTCGCGAACTACTTCCTGCCCCTGCAGATCGGCGCACGCGACGTGGCGTTCCCCCGCCTGAACGCTCTCTCGCTGTGGCTGCTCATCGTGGGCGGCGTGGTGCTGAACGCATCCTGGTTCCTCGGCGGGGCGGCTGACGGCGGCTGGTTCATGTACGCGCCGAACTCCGGCCCCATCTTTTCGCCGTCGAACGGTGTCGACTTCTGGACCCTCGGTCTGCAGATTGCGGGTATCGCCTCACTGATCGGCTCGATCAACCTGATCGTCACCGTTCTCAACATGCGCGCTCCCGGCATGTCGCTCATGAAGATGCCGGTGTTCACGTGGATGATCCTCGTGGTCCAGTTCCTTCTCGTCTTCTCGCTGCCGGTCATCACGGTGGCTCTCGTGCTGCTGATGTTCCAGCGCTCCTACGGCGCCACCTTCTTCGATGCGTCAGCGGGCGGTGACCCGCTGCTGTGGCAGCACCTGTTCTGGATCTTCGGCCACCCGGAGGTCTACGTGCTGATCCTGCCGTCCTTCGGCATCATCTCCGAGGTGCTGCCCACGTTCGCACGCAAGCCGCTGTTCGGTTACCCGTTCGTCGTCTTCTCGGGTGCGTCGATCGGTCTCGTCGGCTTCGGCGTGTGGGCCCACCACATGTTCGCCACCGGCCTCGGACCGGTGTCGGTGGCCGTGTTCTCGATTGCCACGATGGCAATTGCCATCCCGACCGGCGTGAAGATCTTCAACTGGCTCCTCACCATGTGGGGCGGAAAGATCTGGTACACGACCGCGATGAAGTTCGCGATCGGCCTGGTGCTGCTGTTCACCGTCGGTGGTCTCTCGGGTGTCACGCACTCGATCGCACCGTCCGACACCCAGCAGACGGACACCTACTACATCGTCGCCCACTTCCACTACGTGCTGTTCGGCGGAATGGTCTTCGGTCTGTTCGCCGGCTTCTACTACTGGTGGCCGAAGGTGTTCGGCAAGATGCTGAACGAGAAGCTCGGGTCCTGGAACTTCTGGCTGATGTTCTTCGGCATGAACCTGACGTTCGGCCCGATGCACATCCTCGGTCTGCAGGGCCAGCCCCGTCGTATGTACATCTGGACGAAGGCCCGCGCCGGTGAGGGATTCTTCAACCTCGGTTTCTGGAACCTGGTGGCGTCCATCGGCTCGTTGATCCTCGCCGTGGGTGTGCTGATGTTCCTCATCAACGCCTTCTACACCTGGAAGAAGGGCCCGAAGGCCGAGCTCGACCCGTGGGACGCGCGCACGCTCGAGTGGCTGGCCACCAGCCCGCCGAAGGCGCACAACTTCGACCGCATCCCCGTGGTGCACCACCTGGACGAGTTCTTCCACCGCAAGTACGAAGAGGACACCGCCACGCACACCATGCGCAGGGTGGCCGACGGTGCGGACCTCATCCGTGCCGAAGAGGCAGCAGCGGACGGGAACATCCACCTGCCGGGCCCGTCGTACTGGCCGCTCGTTCTGGCCGTCGGTGTCGGCACGCTCGGCCTCGGTGTGATCTACGGGATCCCCGTGATGGTCATCGGCGCCGCAATCGTCCTTCTTGCCGCGTTCGGTTGGGTCCTCGAGCCCTCCGTTGCAGCGGATTCGGAACTTGATCCGCCGTCGGCTGACGGCCACACGAAGGAGATTGCTCCCCTTGGCTGACGTCGCTGTTCATCACGAGGCCGACCACGGCCACCACTCGTCCACCGGCTTGTCCAACAACAAGCTGGCCATGTGGCTCTTCCTGGGTTCGGAGTGCCTGCTCTTCGGCGGTCTCATCTCCACCTACATGCTGTACCGCGGTCGCGTCTCGAACGGCCCGCACCCGTCGGCCATCTACGACATCCCGTTCACGTCGGTCAGCAGCTTCGTGCTGCTGATGTCCTCGCTCACCATGGTGCTCGCGGTCACGTCGGCCCAGCGTGGCGACGACAAGAAGACGAACCTCTGGTTGATCGTGACCGCACTCCTCGGCGCCACGTTCATCGGCGGTCAGGTGTACGAGTTCACCACCTTCTACCGCGAGGGTCTCGGCTTCACGACCAGCCTCTTCGGTTCCAGCTTCTACGCGCTCACCGGTTTCCACGGTGTGCACGTGTCGGTGGGTGTCATCTTCCTGTTGTCCACGATGGGCATCATCAAGAAGGGTCGCATCACCGGGAACAAGGCCGAGGTCGTCGAGCTCATCGGTCTGTACTGGCACTTCGTCGACATCGTGTGGATCGTGATCTTCACGCTCGTCTACCTGATCCCGGCCTGATCGAGAGGAAATCATGAGCGCAGCCACCGAAACGCACACCGACTCGCACGACCACGGTCTGACCGACGCCGGTTACATCAAGATCGCCCTCATCCTCGCTGCCATCACGGCACTCGAGGTGTCGACGTACTACATCGACTTCGGCGCGCTGTTCCTGCCGCTGTTGCTCACCATGATGGTGGTCAAGTTCGTGATGGTCGTGTCGTACTTCATGCACCTGAAGTTCGACAACAAGATCTTCAGCTTCCTCTTCTACGTGGGTCTCG
>JBEGQK010000116.1:0-4249 GCA_041180985.1 Actinomycetota bacterium | reverse complement strand
GTGACTGTTTCGACCGAGTCGGTCTTCGTCGCGAACAGCACCCAGTTGTCGGTCTCCGCAACGGACTTCAGCGCATAGTCCTTCGGCACCGCCGCGTTCAGCCATTCGAGTTGCTGGCCGCGCTGCACGAGGAGGCGCGTGACGCCCATCAGGTCGACCCAGTACCGGCCCGTGGTCTTCTCCCTCGAGAAGAGAGCGGCTGCGGTTCCCTCGGTGGACCAACCGAACACACGCGTCATGAACGTGTTCTCGAGTGCCTCGTGGGGCATCGCCGAGTAACCGGTGACGAACTCGGTGTCGAGGTCGCCGGCGAGGATGATGTTTCCGTCGGCCATCTCGGTGGCGGTGACCGATCCGGGCGGGTTCGGGATGAGGCGGAAACGGCCGCGCTTCTTCTCGATGGTCTGCGCACCGGCGAGGTCACCCTGCAGCACGAATACGCGTTGTTTGTCGAGTGCGGAGTACTGCTGCGTGATGGTCGCGCGCGACGACGGGGCGTTGCGGTCGCCCGGCATCGCGGGGGACGGGCTTGCCATCACCAGGTAGAGAGTGGTGAGCACGACGGATGCACTCAGCATCGGTGCGAACAGGTGACGACGGTCGCCCGTGAACAACCTGTGCGCCGCGGCAATCGCGACGAGCAACAGGACGGTGAGGAACATCGGGTACAGGCGCGGCCGGAACGCGGTGAGCGCGAGCCACGCAACCGGGGCGATCCACTTCCACGCACCGGTGAAGTTGCGGGGGTCGCGCTTCTCGCCGTCGGCGGACTGCAACGCGTTCACCGCGACCATGACGACGAGGAATGCAGCGAAGGGCTGGAACCGGAACGGCCAACGGGTGGGACCGAGGATGCTGGGGCCGAACATTCCCACGCACACGATCGCGGCCACCACGAGGTCGACGCGGACCGCGCGACGGACCTTCTGTGACGTGACGATCCAGTAGGCGGCGAGGGGCAGGAACCATGCGATGTACGTGATCGGCTCGAACATGAAACCCTGGCCGGCGAATCCGTCGATGTAGGGCTGGCTGAACGGGGACCACGCGAACCCGATGGCATCGAGGTGGTGGGTGAGGAACCCGTCGTTGAAGAGTCCGTGCGGCGCGCGCGCCGCCCAGTCGGCGAACACCTTTGCGCTCACCCAGGTCGGCGCCGAGAGCAGGGCGGTTGCGACGCACGCAACGGTGTACGTCACCGCCTCGCGGGTCCTCCACTTCTTCTCGGCCAGTTGCTGGATTCCCGCGATGAGGGCGACCACACCGGCGGCGATCATCGCGTGGGGCCAGCCGGCCGTCACCAGGAAGAAGCCCGCCACCGGGATGGTGACGGCGAAGCGGATGTCGCGGCGCGTCCACCACACGGCCGCGACGAACCACGTGAACCAGGCGAACCCGATGAGAGCCGGGGTCCAGCTGCCGGCGTCCCAATACAGGAGGTGCACGTTGAACGTGGCGAAGAGCGCGGCGGCAACGGACAGGGCGGGCGAGATCCGCAGTGCCCGGGCGGCCACGTAGGCGCCCGTGACGGAGATCAAGAGATAGAGGAGAGCGATGAGCATCGCATTCAGGGCGAGGTTGTCCCCCATGGCGGCGAGCGCGTCGCGGACGGGCGTGACGGGGTTGAAGGCGCCGAACTGCACCTCACCCGTGATGAGCGAGAGGTACCAGGACCTGTGGAACCCGCCGACCGCGTTGATGCCGTAGCCGTTGCGGTGCAGAGCTGTGAACGCACCGATCATCTGGTGCTCCACGTCGTCGCGGTAGAAGAACCGGTGGTTGCGCGCCCACATCAGCAGCACGGTCCCGATGGTGACCAACTTGGCCGTCGCGAGGGCCTTCAGTTCTGTCCGGACGGGGGTGCGCACCCGCCCATTCTGACAGTCACGGTTGTGGGGAGGACGTTTCCCCGTACGGGCAGTGGCGGCACTCGTTCTTGCAGCAATAGCCGCGCTTCGTGAGGTAGAGAGCCGTCATCACCATCAAACCGGTGGAGGGGTCCGTGTAGAAATCAAGTCCCTTGTCCACCGCTTGCTGGTGGGCGTCGGAAATGTCCATCCGGCGAATCTAAGCGTTCTACGGTGTGCCCATGGAAGCAGCGCACATTCACGACTGCGAGGCGTGCCGGATCGTCGATGCGATGGACGGCAAGGTCGACGGTCAGTTGTTCAACCCGGCCCACTGGCAGGTGGCAGACGAACGGAAGCGGTTCGCGAACGCCCGCGTGCTGGAGGACAAGGTGGCCGACAAGGTCACGAACTTCGCCGGCTCGCTGAACTTCGTGTACCTGCACCTGGTGTGGTTCGTCATCTGGATTGCCGACAACGTCGGCGTCTTCGGGAGCAACAGCAAGTTCGACGAGTTCCCCTTCGGGCTGCTCACGATGATCGTGAGCCTCGAGGCCATCTTCTTGTCGACTTTCGTCATGGTCAGTCAGAACCGACAGGCAAAGAGGTCCGAGGTGCGGGCCCAGATCGACTTCGAATCGAACCTTCAGTCCTTGATTTGGTCGGTGCATGTCGGTCAGGCTCTAGGTATCGACATTGCGCACGTGGAGAAGCTGTGTGCGGATGCGATCGCAGCGTCAAAGGAGACAAAGTGAAGAAGTCACAGTTGTTCGCGGCGGAGGCCTTCGGGACCTTCCTGCTGGTGGTCGGCGGACCGGGCACCGCGGTGCTCGTGCCGGGGTTCGAGGGCAAGGCCCTGATGGTGTCGCTGGCGTTCGGACTCTCGTTGCTGGTTGCTGCATACGCAATCGGTCCGGTGTCGGGTTGCCACATCAACCCTGCGGTGACCATCGGTCTCGTCGCCGCGAAGAAGCTCGACGCGGCACTCGCCCCCACGTACATCGTCGGCCAGTTGCTGGGAGGTGCCATCGGCGGCGCCGCGATCCTCGGTGTCGCGGGCGGCATGAAGGGTGGCTTCACGGCATCGGCGTCGAACTTCGCGGTGAACGGCTGGAACGCCCTGTCACCGGGCGGGTTCAACTTCGCGTCGATGGTCATCGTGGAGATCATCCTGACCGCAGTGCTCGTCTACGTGGTCCTCTCCACCGGTCACGAGAAGTTCTCCGCGGGCATGGGCGGCCTGACCGCCGGTGCGACGCTCGCGTTGATCCACATGATCTCGATCCCGGTGGACAACACATCGGTCAACCCGGCCCGTTCATTCGCCATGGCAATCTTCGCCGGTGGCGATTCGCTCTCGCAGCTCTGGGCGTTCTTCGCGTTCCCGATCCTCGGCGGTGTCCTCGGCGCGATGCTCTACCGGTTCATCACCGACTGAGTCAGCGGATCTCGCCGGGCTCCAGCACGCCGTTTCCGTTCGCGTCTTTTCCGGTCAACCCCGCGTTGCCGGGGAAGAGGGCCTTCCACGTGGGCAGGTCGACGAGACCTGTCTGCTGCAGCCCGGCCTTCTTCTGCTCGCTCATGACCGCACTCACCGTCTCGCCGCCGAAGTAACCGTCGTCGCGCACGTTGTGGCCGGCCGACGCGAGATTCTTCTGCAGGACCTTGACCCCGAAGCCCGAGTCGCACTTCTCGAGCGGCAACGACGGGTTGTCGTACCAGTGCGTGCAGGGGGCGGAGACCATCGCCTTGATGTCGGCCTCGGTCGGTTCGCAACCGGTTACAAAGATGTAACGGAGGTTGCGGTTCATCGGCCAGATCTTGCACTGGATGGCAGACGACGGGATGTCCGCCGCGGTCACCGGTGTCATGTCCGCCTTGTAGCACGAGCCCTTCCAGTACGTGAGCGGTTGGTCGACATGGCACGTCGCCGTCGCCGTCCACGTGTTGCCGGTGAGGTGGTACAGGTCCACCTGGTCGCAACCGTCCTTCGAGCAGTTCCATGTGTCGCGGTCGGTGTTGCCCACGGCCCATGTGGTGGTGCATGCGTCCATCACCATCTTCGTATTGAACGCTGCGCGGAGTGCCTTTGTGTCGCACTCGACGAGCGGTTCGTCGGCGGTGGAGAGCTGTGCCTCGGTGGTGGACGTCACCGGGGCCGTCGTCTGGACCACGGTTGTTGCGTCCACCGCGTTCGTTGACTCTGCAGGAGCGGAGTTCGAGCCCGATGAGCACGCCGAGAGTGCGATGGCGGCGAGCAGTGCGACGGCGACGAATTTCTTCACGCCGAACATTCAACCAACTGGCGGGTCAGATGGGGTAGGCGGGACGATTGTCATTCGCCGCGGCGATGCGCAGTGCCACCCAGATGAAGAGGAACTGGAACGGGAGCCGCACCCACG
>JBEGQK010000115.1:0-2862 GCA_041180985.1 Actinomycetota bacterium | reverse complement strand
TGTCGGGGCATGCTGAACGAACTCGCCGCACTCGTGCGCAACGGCTCCGTCGACCCCGTCTCTCTCGTCGAGGAGGCGCTCAGGCGCATCGAGAACGCGGGGCACCTGAACGCGGTGACGGCGGTGTACGCGGAGGAGGCTCTCGCAGCGGCGCGGTCGCACAGTCGCAGCGGCGCACTCGCCGGTCTCCCGTTGCTGGTGAAGGACATGGCCCGCGTGAAGGGCCACGTCACCACGGCCGGAAGCACGCTCTATGCCGACGGCCCCGCGGACGAGGTCTCCGACGCCGTCGTGCAGCGCCTGCAGGACGCCGGTGCAATCCTCATCGGCCGCACGAACTCACCGGAGTTCGGCGCGACGGCAACAACGGTGAACAAGGTCTTCGGCGCCACCCGCAACCCGTGGAACCCGGAGAAGTCGAGCGGCGGGTCCAGTGGCGGCAGTGCCGCGGCGCTCGCCGCAGGGCTCGCCCCGTTGGCCACCACCTCCGACGGTGGTGGCAGCGTCCGCGGCCCCGCAGCAGCCTGCGGACTCGTGGGCTACAAACCGTCGATGGGTGCGATCGGCCGCAACGTTCTCCCGCGATGGATCGAATTCTCCACGCAGGGCACGAGCGGAACGAGCGTCGCCGACGTCCTGCTCGAGGCCTCGGTCACGCACGGCCCTGCTGCCGGTGACTTCCTCTCGCTCCCGAAGGGCAGCATCGACCTCACGCCGCGGATGCCGAGACGCGTCATCGCGTGCCGCACGTACCGCAGCGACGTCGACCAGGAGATCGAGGAGGCGTACGAGAACACACTCGACGCCATCGCGCGCAGCGGTGTCGAGGTCGTGCGGGCGAAGGCGCCCACCGACAACTCCACCGTGTGGTGGTGGTTCGTCATCTCGACCGCCGAGCTCGCCCAGAGCCTGCGCGGCGTGCAGGACAGGTGGGGCGAGATGAGCGACTACGTGCAGGCACAGCTTGCTTTCGGGTCGAACGTGACCGCGGACCAGTACATCGAGGCCATGCGCAAGCGTCACGATGTCGGTGCCGCGTTCGACGAGATGCTCGGCGACGACAGCGTGATCGTCGTCCCCACGGCCAACTCGCGCGCATGGCCCGCGGAGGGACCGATGGCCACCAGCGCCGGGGCGGTGGCGGACGACTCCATGATCGCGCTCAACACCACCGATGCGAACTTCACCGGTCACCCTGCAGTCAGCGTGCCGATAGGCCTCGACAACCACGGCGTCCCGGTGGGGATGCAGATCACGGCACCGCGGTTCGGTGACGCCCTTGCTCTCGGGCTCGCCGCGCACATCGAGAAGATCCAGCCGTGGCAGAGGAACGCGACGGGCTACAGCGAGTTCCGTCCCGCATGAGCAGACGACGGTCGTTCGATCGTGACTACTACGCGAGGTTCTACGAGGACGACCCCGTCCACACGCGCACGAAGATCGCCCAGTTGGCGCAGGGCGTGCACTCGTTCGCACAGTGGTGGGAACTCGACATTGCGTCCGTCCTGGACATCGGTGCAGGCCCGGGCTACTGGCGTGACTGGTACGCCGAGAACCACCCCGGTGTCGAGTACCACTCCACGGACGTCAGCGAGCACGCGTGCGAGACGTACGGCCACGAGCAGCGCGACATCACGTCGTGGCGGCCGCAGCGCAGGTACGACCTTGTCGTGTGCCACGGGGTCCTCCACTACCTGGACCCCGCCGGCGCCTCGGCTGCGATCGAGAACATCGCGGCAGCGGCCAGGGGACTCCTCTACATGGAGGCACCGACGTCACGCGATCTCGACACGATCGTGGACGTGGAGACGACCGACATGAACGTGACGCGCAGGTCCGCTGCGTGGTACCGCAGCAGGCTCGGTGCGCACTTCACCCAGATCGGCGCGGGAATGTGGGTCAGCAACAACGCGGGCCTGCCGCTGTACGACCTCGAACGGTCGCGCTGACGTCGCCAGCCCGTCGGGGTCAGTCGAAGTCCGGGACGAGCGCCACCTTGCCCGCGATCTTGCGGTTCTGGAGGTCGCGCATTGCGTCAACGGCGCGTGACATGGGGTACGAGACCGGTTCCACCGGGTGGAGCTTGCCCGCCACGATGTTCTGCATGACCTCCACGAGCATCGCCTGGTTCTCCGATTGGTTCTGGCCCACCCATGCACCCCAGTCCACACCGACGACGGTGCGGTTCGTGAGGAGCACGAAGTTCGCGGGCAGCCTGGGGATGCCGGCAACGAACCCGACGACCATGTACTGACCGTTCGCCTTCAGCGCACGCAGGCACGGCTCGGCGAGGTCCCCACCCACCGGGTCGTACACGATGTCCACGCCGCCGGCAATCTCGCGCACCTTCGCCTTCACGTCGTCGTTGATGACGTCGACCGATGCGAACGCACCGCGGTCGAGACCCAACTGCCACTTCTCGGCCGACGATGCACCGGCGATCACCCTGAGCCCGAGTGCCACACCCACATCGACAGCCGCGAGACCGACACCTCCGCCTGCGCCGAGAACCAGCATCGTCTTCCCCGGCTCCACCTGGGTGCGACGTGTGAACGCGAACCACGCCGTGAGGTAACTCTGCATGAACGTCGCACCCTGGCCGTCGGTCAACTGGTCCGGGATGGGAAGGACGCGGTTGGCCATCGCCACCACTTCGTCGGCGAAGCCACCTGCACCGACGGGAACGAACACGCGACGTCCGTTCATCGACGCGTCGACACCGGGACCGGTCTCCACGACGCGACCGGTGATCTCGCTTCCCGGCACGAACGGCACCGCGGGCTTGATCTGGTAGCGGCCCTCGATCATGAGCGAGTCCACGAAGTTGAGACCGCACGCCGCGACCTTCACGCGAATCTGGCC
>JBEGQK010000114.1:0-5624 GCA_041180985.1 Actinomycetota bacterium | reverse complement strand
GGGCCTGTGCTGCGTCCACGGGTGGCTAGAGCTGGTCGATGGCGGACTGGAGTGACTGCTGGTACGCCTGCGACACGGCGGTCGCGCCGGAGACACCCTGGATGTTCGCGCCCTGCGCGGAGGCAACCTGCTTGTTCAGGATCGGGATGGCGTAGTCCTCGAAACGGGCCGACCTGCTGTCGTAGGTCTGGTACTGCGCGCTGGCGCCGCACACCTGACCGGTCGACGTGGCCTTCACGGTCACCTGCACCACGCCGTACGAACGGCGCCACGTGATCTCGGTGGAGCTTCCCGTCTTCGTGACTGTTCCGCAGTCGTTCGATGCCGGCGCCACGGTGGCGGCGGGCGCCTGGGTCGCGGGTGTGGCGGGCGCGGCGGTGGCAGCAGGAGCCTGCGTCACCGGGGTCGTCCCCTGGGACTGCGCCGCCACCGAGTTCGGCGTCGGGACCGTCGTTGCGACCGCACCGTCGGCTGCCGCCGCGCTGTTCTGCGTCGCGCCGGTCGTGTCGAGCATGCCGGCACCCGCCGCGCCGGTGGGCGCCGGCCGGTCGAGCACGTTGATCAGACCGAATCCGACGCCGGTCAGCGCGAGCGCCGGGTACAGACGGCGGAGGAGGGAGGGTTCACGGTTGGACATGGTTCACCACCAGGGCATCTCTAGATGGACACGGGACTTCGGGAGGCCGCTCTCGATGAGGCCCTTGCGCGCGGCAAACGTGAGTGATGTCGGCCCGCACACGAACGCGACGCTGTTCTGCAGGTTCGGCACCAGCGAGTGCAGCACCTTCGGCGCGAACGGGTCACGGCCCTTCAGCTGAGCTGTTGGCCCGAGCACCAACCTGACATCCCCGCCGCGTGCCTCCGCCAGGTGGCAGATCTCCTTGAAGTGCGGGATGTCGTCGGTGGTGCGGGCCCGCAGCAGTACGAGCGGCTTGGAGTTCGAAGGGAGGGACTCCAGCATTGCCCGCACCGGCGTGACGCCCACGCCACCGGCGATGAACAGGGGACGCTTCCCCTGGAAGATGTCGGGGGTGGCGGTGCCGTAGGGACCTTCTACCGCGACGCGGTCACCCGGCTTCAGCGAGAAGATGGCAGCGCTCGCGTCACCCCGGTCCTTGATGGTGATCCGCATCCCGTTCAGTGTCGGCGCGGCGGACAGCGAGTACGGGTTCGCCTTCCACCACAGGCCCGGCTTCAGCATGCGCAGTACGACGAACTGTCCGCCCTCGCCCTGGTACCTCTCGATGTTCCTGCCGCCGAGCGTGATGGCAACCGTGTTGTCGGTCTCGTGATGGACGTCGGTGACGACCAACGGGTGGCGCACGGCGGAGAAGACTCCCGTCCAACGACCGAGAACCAGCAGCATCACGATGTACGCGGAGAGGATTCCCCACAACCAACGCAGCAGCTTGTCACCCGACAGCATGGAGCCGAGCGTGATCTGGTGGCTGTACGACAGCGCGATGCCGACGTACGCGGTGAGGTGCACGAAGTACCAGGTCTCATAGGACAGCTGGTTGCGGACGCTCCTCAACGAGGAGACCACGACCACCGCAATGATGGCGGCGCCGATGGAGGTCATCGCCATGTACGGCTCGCGGCCGGTGAAGTCGAGGATCGTGTTGACCAGACCACCGCGCAGGGGCATGTCGGCGATGATCGCCGTGAACACGTGGATGCCGAGAAGGATCCCCATGGAGTCACCTGCGATGCGGTGCCAGATGAGCACCCGGTCGAGCCCGAGAGAGCGCTCCATCCACGGCAGGCGCGTCGCGAGCAGGAGCCCGATCATCGCGCACGCGGAAGTGAGGATGCCGGAGAGTGATGCTGCCCCGCGCCAGAAGTCGCCGGTGAGGGTGCTCCAGCCGTCGTTCACGGCCCACACCCCGGTGAGGACACCGACGAAGAAGAGCAAGAACAGGGCGACATCGGAGTCGATTGCGCGCGTGGTGGATGCCGGGGCGAGTGCGCGTGCAGGGGAGGCGGTGCGCTTCTTCGTCTCTGGCTGTGCGGTGATCGTGCTCATTGGTGTCGCCCTGTTCTTCCTGGGTTCCACCGTACGAATCAGTCGGTAAAGATTCGGTAAAGCCCCACCCCAGAATCCCCCATTTCTCGGGGTTTCACGGGACGCACGTCAGCCGGGAGGCCCCACCAGCGTCACGTTCGCATCAGCCGGCGTGCCGCGGGCAACGAACAGGACCGGGTCGTGCCGCCCCGGCGTCAACGCCGAGGGCAGCACCATCGACCTGTACGGACTGGTGCCCGGTCGCATCGCCGCGAGTTCGGGGATGACCGCGACGACGCGGTTCTCCATCACCACGAGTCCGACGGCGTCATCATCGACCCGCGACGCGGCGACGACCGTGCCGTCGAACTGCATCGGGGTTGCGGCAAACGTGCCGTCACCCACCAGGCGGAACGACGTGATGTCACGGTTCGTCCACCGGCTCACCTGCGTGTCACGCGCAGCATCTGCCGGGACCTTCACGTCGAACCACTGCTCGTACCCTGCGGGCTTCGCGATGGTGTCGACGTCGCCGTCGGCATCCACCCACTTGTCGAACCTGCGCGCCGATGTCACCGCTGCCGCACCGTCCGAGGTGAGCGTCGTCTTGCCGCCGTTCCACCAGATCGTGCGCACCGGCCGCGACGGGCACGTCTTCGTCACGTCCGTGCCGTCGAATTCCCAGCCGGCGTCGAGCCCGGTCGCGTTCACCACCATCGGCATCACGTCGTACCCGTGCGTCGGGCAATCGTTGACAGCCGCACCGTGCTGGCCGGGGAACTTGACGAACAACGGTGTGCGGTAGATCTCCTCGAGAGTGTCGGTGCGCTCGGGGTTGATGTCCTTGCGCTTCGACTCCCCCGGTTCGAACGCCAGGCCGTGATCAGACGTCACGATGATCATGGTGCGGTCCCAGTTGGCGGACTTCTTCATGTCGGTGACGAGCCGCAGCACGATGCGGTCGGTCGCGACGTACTGGGCGAGGAACGCCTGGTACTCGTCGCGCACGCGGTCCTCCACCTTTGCGTCGCGCTTGTCGGTGCTGACGAAGCGTGTCGTGCGCATGTCGGGCGTCAGTTGCCACGGTCTGTGCGGCAGCAGAACGTGGGCGAAATGGAGCGTGGGGATGCTCGCGCGCGCTGCGCGGGCGATCATGTCCTCGGCCACCGGCACCTGTGACTTCGCACCGTCTGCTTCCCACCGGCGCACCGTGTTCCTCTTCGACTCGACCACGGTGTCGCTGAACTTCTTCGGCAGCGTGGTGCCGCCGATCCTCGGCAGGGTCGGTGACGGAATGGGCTTCGGAGGTGTCGTGTCCGGGGAGGTCAACTCCGATGACTCGACGTCCACGTTGTTGTTGGTTCCGAAGCCACCCCACCCCTCGTCGATTGCCGGGAGACGGCTGCGCAGGTGCATCGGCAGCAACTTGTGGCCGAGCACGACCATGACGTCATGGAAGAACATGCCGTAGTCGGCGCCGCGTGCTGCGGGAACCGCTTTCTCTCCTGCGGGAACAGGCGATGACGTCGTCGTGGTTGCCTCGACGCCGCTCCCGCCGCCGTTCGCGATGTCGTCACTGCCGGAAACGGAGACGGTGGCGCATGCCTCCTTCGGGCACAGTGCGGTTGCCATCTCGTGCACGTCGAACGCCCGCCTCTTGTACATCAGCGCGAACAGGTTCTTGCGGTAGTTCGAGTACGTGGGCGCCTTGCCGGTCACGGGCGTCTTCCCCGTCAACATGGCGGGAACGGCGTCCACTGTCGTCTGTGACACGCCGAGCGTGTTGCGGAACCATGTGCTGTTCTGAGCGAGCGCAGCGAACCCCGGGAATCTCCGCGCGTTGATGGTGCCGTCCGTTCCGAGCAGAGGCCAGAGCGGGGCCTCGTCCAGCTGCAACCACAGCACGCTGACGTCCTCCGGGTTCACGGCGGACGATGGGACGGTTCCGCCGCTCGTTGGTGCCACCGTGGTGGCAACGGACACCATCGCTGCGGCGGGCTCCCAGATGACCGACTGCGACGAGACGACGAACATCACCATCACGACCGGGGCAAGGACGGACAACCACGTGACCCACGCGCGCACCGCTTCCATCCGCGCGTGGAGGACAGCAACGAGGGCGGCGGGAACGACAGCGAGCACGAGTGTGACCGGCCATGCGAGATCGACCGACCTCACCAGCAACATGCCGAACGGCAACGCGGCCACGGCAACAAGAATGTGCCGGACCCCGTCGCGGGCACCGGCGGGAAGTGCGTGGGCCAGCACGTCGAGAACGAGAAGGAGCGACGGCGGGACGAGCAGCACCAGCAGACCGAACACCACGACGGCGGTGCCGGAGACGTCAGCGGAGGTGAAGACCGCAAGGTTCGACCCGTAGAGCTGCAGCATCGGTTGGCCGAGGCCCACCGTCAGAAGGGCCGCAAACAGGGCGAACTGCTTCAGCACGCCCCTGATGGTCATGCCGTGAGGCTAACGCCCGCCCGGCAACAGCCGATTAGTTCGACGATGAGCTGCCGGACGACGAACTGCTCGACGACGACCCCGAGGAGGAGGACGAACTGCTGCTCGATGTGCTGTCGGTCGGGACGAGCTGGGCCCACACCGTGTCGACATCGGGAAGGTTGCACTTCATGTTCGCCTCGCCCGCCTTCGCGAGTTCGGTGCGCGCGAGCCTGCGCACGACCGTGATCGCGTCGTTGAGGGATTCGCGGTGCTCCAACTGCATGTTGACCGCGGCAACCGCACCGTCAAGACCGTCCTCCACCTGCAGGCTCGAGCGGGTCCAGTTGAGTGCGTTCTGCCATGTGTCGATCAGGCCGATGAACTTGTCGAGACAATCAGTCGTGCTGACGGAGGACACGAGGCCCGCGCGCGCCGTCGTGGAGGCAAGACTCTTGCGGACGCCCAGGTAGTCCTTCTCGCGGTTCTTCTCGTTGGTGAGGGCTTCGTCGAGGACGACACCCTGGTCGTGCAGCGCCGTGCCGTAGGCCCACAGATCGTTCGACCGCTGGCCGAGAAGTTCGACTGCCGTCGAGGCGTCGGCAATTGTCGACGACCAGTGCTCGACGAGGGCATCGACGCGTGCGCCACGACGGTCCTCGAGCCTGCCGTCGGAGCTGGTCTTCAACGTGGCGTACATGGCCGTGCCGGCGACGATGGCGGTGGTGCCCACCGTGACGAACACGTTGATCATCATGGTGCGGTCCTTCGCGATCTTCTCGCGACGGCGCTCGCGGCGGATCATGCGCATGAACCAGACGCGACGCTTCGTCTCTGCAGCCTCGTCCGCGGCGTCCATCTGCCGCTCCTCGGACAAGACCGCGTTCTCCACCACGGCATCGGAGGGTTCGCCCGCGCCCCCTGCGTCGTCGGGTGCCGGCGGGTCAAGATTGTCGCTCACGCCAGTTGAGAGTAATTCACCTCCCCGGGCAAACCGGACGACGGCTCACCCGGGGAGGGAATCAACACGTTGGGCTCAGGAACCCAGCGTCAGGTTCGGACCGTTCCACACCCGCTTGGAACCATCCGCGAAGAGGGCAACAACCGTGAGTGTGTGGGTGCCATTTTCCTTGGCGGTGACAGATGTGATGACCTTCCCCCGCGAAACACGGGCCAG
>JBEGQK010000113.1:0-3358 GCA_041180985.1 Actinomycetota bacterium | reverse complement strand
CCGGAGAAATGGTCAAGGTTCCACAGGGTGTCGAATCCCGCCTGCTCGGCGGCGAGCACGGCGTCACGGACCACGGACCACGCGGCAGCTCCCTGGTTCAACTGGATGTCGACGATCACCCCGTCACCCACACGGGACCGGTCCAGTGCTGATGGCCCTGTATCTCGCGCACCACCGACACTGATTCCCCTCGTGTCGCCCACGACACGAGGGAGCCCTGCAGCCAGTGATGCCGCAGCAGACGGTCGTACGTCGCGGCCGTGTCGCCGGAATCACCCAACACCGCCGGCGCGACGACCGGCTCGCCGTCTCCCCCGTGGTCGACCGATGTCTCGTGCCGCAACGCCGACAGGAGCTCGACCTCCCGTTGGGTCGGGGTGTGCCCGGCCTGCATCAACGCCGCCCATACCACTTCGCCGGTCACGTCCCCGGGCCGGACGAGTGCGTGGCGACCGAGCACGATGTCGGTTGCAGTGGAGACAACTTGATCCGCGAGTTCAGTCCAGTCGCCTCCGTTCAGCGACGGCGCGATCACCTCCCCGAACAGTGCTTCCCCCGAGCGGATGTCCTCCACCGGGCCATGGGGTGCCGTGATGAGTGCCTCGAACAGGCGCAGCACCCCGAGCAGACGCATGTTGTCCTCCAGTGGCCGCAGCTCGTCACACGCGAGTCCGTTGATCGGAAGGTGACGTCGTTGGGGTGTGGCGTCCCAGTACAGGGCAACGAACCGGCCCTCGCATGTCGCGGCACCGGCCGATTCCTCCGTGACCATGCGGGCGAGCCCTGCCACCACGGAACCCGACCAGCCGAGGTCCACCAACACGTGGTGCCCCGGCTGCAGGAGCCCCTGCGAACGCAGGTACCCCACGTACCGTTCACGCAGGTCGCGGCACGCAGCCTCGACCGCGGTTGCGTTCGCAACAAGAACCTTCCGGGCCGCCTCTGCGTCCAGCATGCCGTCGACCGGTACATCCTTGGGGCCTAGAAGCGTGCACCCGACCCGGGCACCAAGGCGAACGAGGGAGAGGCACTCGTCGTCCCCCACGAACCGCGAAGCCGCCGTCTCGTCCATCCGCCCGAGCGAGGCACGCCACACGAGCGACCGGGACACCGCCGAGTACGTGGCAGCCGGAAGTCCGGGGTTCTCCCGGCGGACGTGCTCGTAGGCGCGGTGCGCCAGCCAGCCGTCACGCGATGTGAAATGCACGCCGACTGCGGCACTGTCATGCACCGCACGGACTGCATCGAGGACCTGTCCCGCAACCACCAGCGCGAGCGCCCCGGTTGCGAGGTTCCCCGCTGCATCCGTTCCGCGGTCACGGTTCGCGGCCTCGATCACGGAGAGCGGCAGCACGCTCGGCGCGGTGTTGAGCGGCTCACGATGCGACTCGCGCATCGCAGGTTCGACGTGGGTTCGGATCCCGAACCTCCGGGGATGTGAGCCATCCGCGTCGTTCAGGTCGCCGACGTGCAGGACCTTGCCGGCCTCGACAGCCGCGCGACCGAGGACCACCGGCCACAACGAGCCATCGTGCTTCATCGCCCCGTGCTCACAGCTCACCACAATGTCACCCTGAGCGACGTCCATCCCCGCGGTCCGGAGGACCTCGGCCAGATGCGATGACGGCATGTAGTTGTCGCTCACCACCAGCACTCCGAGACCGCGGCGCCGGGCCTCGGCAACAAGCGAAACCCCGAACCCGACCGGACGGGTGACCGACAGTTCCGTCTCCATCTCGAGCTGCATCAGCATCCGTCTCTCTGCCGGCGACAGCACGATGGCGCATGCCAGTTCGCGCATCACGTCTTGGATGGCGACATCGGCGTGCTCGGACACCGCGGCCGTCGTGCGGCGGGCACGGCGCTCCGCCAGCACCCGAGCCCCCGCGAAGCCGCGCCACCTGGTGCCATCGCGGGCCAGCAGGTCCCTCTCCATCAGCGCGAACACGTGGGTGGGCTGGGCGACCGAGCGCGTGACCAGCGTGTCGAAGAGGTCAACCGAGAGGATGCGCACGTCCGGATGCGCGTCAAGCAGTTGCTGCGGGGTCACCTACGCCCTGCCAGGATCCTGCGCACTGCCCGGAGCGCATGGCCCGGATGTCGGATGCCCCTCAAGAGCCGGCGGTGCGCGCGCCGTGTCGACATGATGTCGGCAACCCTGTTCGCGACCGCCTCGACATCGACGTCGGCGACACGAAGGTCCTGCCGACGGAGGGCCTCCTCGGCGTCGCCGGCGGCCTGCGCCTGGATGGAGAGCAGCCCCTTGTTGACTCCGTCCACCGTCTCGCCGAGCCAACGCTCCTGAAGGAGAAGCTTCGTGCTGCGGTGCAGCGTCTCGCCGTCCACGATCGAGTTCGCTGATGTGCGGTCACTGTCGGGGGTTCGGACGTGGTAGCGGGCCAGAACCCGGGGCTCATGGACGAAACGGCCTGCGCGCACCGCGCGGAGATTGAACTCCCAGTCGCCGAGAACGAAGAGGGACTCGTCGAAACCGCCGATGCGTGCGACAAGCGAGGAGCGGAACAGCGCGGCCACCGGAGGAAACGTGTTCCCCCCGATCATCCCCCGGAACGTGAGCCGTCCCTCGTTCAGCCAGAACGGTTCCTCGCGAACTGGCCACACTTTGTCTCCGCGCACGGTCTCGATGACCTTCGTGAGTCCGGTGACCACCGCTGACGCATCCGGTTCCGCGAGCAGACGCGCGGTGGTGACCGCGAGAAAGTCCGGGTGCCACACGTCATCGTCGTCGTGCACCGCGAAGAACTCGCCCTGCGCCGCCGCGAGGGCGCGGTTGGAGGCCGCCTCCATGCCCGACCGGTCGGGAAGGTGCAGCACACTGTGGCTCCCGCCGGACCGCGCCACAGCTGATGCGGCAACAACAGCATCGACGCCGGCTGGGTCGCCTCCGTTGTTCACCACCACGAGGTGCCAGTCATGGTGGACCTGCGCCGCGACGCTCGCCAGGGCCCGGGCAAGCAGCACGGGACGCTCGAAAGTGCGCATCACGATGACGACGCGGCTCACACGGACCCACCTGCTGCAGACATCCTGACGAGCCTACAAAGTGGTCGTGTGGGGCTTCAGGAACCCGGGCCCGGACGGCGCCATGTGCGCACGATGGCGGTCGCTCCCGCCACGAAAACGACGAGTCCGATCAGCCGTGCCCCGGTTCCCACGTCGAGCGACCACATCCATCCGCCCGTGAGTACGGCCGGAAACGACGCCACCGTGGCGACCGTCTTTGCTGTCCGCGTGACCGGACGGCGCACCACCACGACAGCGGCGACAACGCCCGAGATCACGATTGTCAGCATCACGATCGCAGCGGCGAGTGCAAGCGACTCCACCCGCGAACCCT
>JBEGQK010000112.1:0-2633 GCA_041180985.1 Actinomycetota bacterium | reverse complement strand
GCCAACCTCTGACGGGCAATAGCCTTCGGTCGATGACTTCGCCGGAGAACGACCCCGTCCGCGCGCGCCGCGCGCAGGTGGCCAAGTGGACGCTGCTCGCGAACCGCATCGGGTACCTGTTCATGGCACTCGCGATGTCGGCATTCGTCATGGCGTTCGCGTTCGGGTTCAAGGGCATCATCGTCACGGTGGTCACCGCCAGCCTCATCATCGGCAGCGTTCTGCTCGCGCCCTCGATCGTTCTCGGGTACGCCGTGAAGGCGGCGGAACGCGAGGACAGAGAGAACGGCATCTGAGATGTCCTCCGCTGCGACGGACCGCAGGGAGCAGATCCTGAACGTCGCGCTGACGGCGTTCGCGAGGTCGGGATACCACAGCACCTCGATGAACGACATCGCGGACCAGCTGGGCGTCACGAAGCCGGTGCTGTACCAGTACTTCGACAGCAAACGCGCGCTCTACATCGAGCTTCTCGAGCACGTCGGCCGCAGCCTGGTGGGGTACGTCACCTCCGAGGCGGCATCGGCTGGTGACGACGGCCGGGCAAAGACGATGCGCGGCATGGTCGCCTACTTCTCGTGGGTGTCGAACAACAGGGAGGCGTTCTCTCTCATTTTCGAGAGCAGCGGCCGTGTCGACGAGGAATTCGCCGACATCGTCAAGCAGTTCGAGGGCGAGGCCGCCGCCGCGATCGCGCCGCTCATCACGGCCCAGGTGTCGGCCGACGACCAGCGCACGTTCGCACTCGGGCTCGTGGGTATGGCAGAGGCAGTCAGCCGGCACCTGATCGCGGAGCACGTGAACTTCGACCCTGTCGCAATGGGCAACGCCATCGGCGGCCTCGCGTGGGCGGGCCTGCGCTCCATCGGCGACTGATCACGTGAACGGTGCCGACGGTGCCGCGACGGGGTCGGACGCTCAGTCGCGGAGGGTCCAGCCGCGATAACCCTCGGCGAAACCCGAACGCTGCAGCATCGCAACGACCGGGTCGTCGACGGAGGGGGCCTCACCGTCGATCTTGCGCACCTCGATGCCGCGCCGGCGTCCGTCCTTCACCAGTGCCACCAATGCGTCCACCCACTCGTGCCGCTCGCGCGTGTGGGGGAAGGTGACGAGGTGATGCGAGCGCGGGTCGAACCACGCGAGCGCCTCGCCGTCTGCAATCACGACGACCGCACCCGCGCTGCGCGTCGGTCGTCCCTGCGTGAGCGGCCAGTTGATCGTGGCGCCGTAGGGCTGCGACGGGTCGGTGGCTGCCATGACGATCGGTGCGGGAACGGACTCGGGATGCAGCGCCGCGTCGATTCCCTCGCGCGCGTCGCGCAACCTGTCGACGGCGCCGGGCAGTGCGAACTGCGCAGCACCGAGACCGCTGATGAAGTAGCCGCGGCGCACCTGTCCGCGTTCCTCCATGGTCTTCAGAACGCCGTACACGGACGCAAAACCGCCCACGGGACCCTCGGCCAGGACGGCCTCGCGCGTGACGACGCCGTGACGCTCCAGCATCTGCAGCGCGAGCGCGTGCGATGCCTCGGTGGGCATCGGTGCGGGGAGCAACAACGGTGCGACGAGGCTCCACCGGCCGGCACCCGTGGGCGGACCGATCCGCGTGAGCCGTCCGGGCCGCGGACGCGAGACCCGCGAGGCGCCGCGCGACGGTGCGCGTGTTCCGCCCGACTTGCCGCCGCCCGAGAGCATCGCGCGCAAGGGTGCGAGCGTGTCGTTCGTGACCTCGCCCGCCCACACGAGGTCCCACAGCGCGGCGAGCACCTCGGCGTCGGTGGCCTGCGGCGCGGCCGCGCGCAGTTGCGAGAAGAACAGGGCCCCGCGTTGCTGCAACGCCCCGCGCAGGGCGACGTGCACGTCGCCCTGTGGTTGTTCCTGCGCCTCGATGGCCGGCGCGAGCAGCGGCAGTTGGTCCGCGAAGAACAGCCGGATGCGACCGTCGCTCGACCCGAGTGCGCCCGCACCGACCCACACGACCTCGCCGGCCGCGCACATGGCGTCGAGGTCGCTCTGCCGGTACCCGCGCACGCGCAACGGCAGGACATCGGATTCGAGCGATGACGCGACGATCGCTGCACCCTGCAGGACGTTGACCGCACCGACGAGCGCGTCGGTGCCGCGCTGCGGCGAGGTGATGCCGTGCCACGCGGGCAGGAACCGCGCGAGGGCAACCTGTTCGACCGGCTCGACCTCCTTGCGGAGCGCGGCGAGGGACCGTCGTCGCAGCTGACGGAGCACATCGACGTCGCACCACTCGCGTTCCGTTCCGTTCGGCCGGAACTCTCCGCGCACGATGCGGCCGTCGGATTCCAGCGCGGCGAGCGCCCCGGTGACGCGCTCCACCGTGGTGGAGAGCCGCGCGGCGACCTGCCGGGCGACGAACGGACCGTGCGTGCGCGCGAAACGGGCAACGAGGTGCTCGAGCGGCGCCGGGCGCGGGTCGGTGAACGCCGTGGGCAGGCCGAGCGGCAGGTTGCACCCGAGTGCGTCGCGGTAGAGCGCGGCATCCTCCGCGGCGACCACCACTTCCGTGTCACCGACGCGCGTGAGGAACGCGCGGCGCTCGCGCACCAGCTGGTCCACCCATGACTGCACGGCGGGCATCTCCGCCTCCGCACGGATCGACA
>JBEGQK010000111.1:0-5278 GCA_041180985.1 Actinomycetota bacterium | reverse complement strand
GCTCGGCTTCATGAAGCAGGTCGTGTTCGCCACGCACTCGCTGCACATGGTCTTCTCGCCGTCGTCGAAGATCAGCGACCGCCTGCGTTACGGCGGCGCCCGCGCGCACAACCGCCACATGACCGATTTCTGCTCCGTCGACAAGCGAATGATGGGCGTCGCTGCCATCCCGCTGGAGAACCCGGAGCTCGCACTCGAGGAAGTGCAGTGGTGCCTCGACAACGGTCTCGAGGCGATGTGGATCCCGCACCGTCTCGCCGGTGAACGCTCGCCGACGCACGTCGACTACAACCCGATCTGGTCACTGCTGCAGGAGGCACAGGTTCCGCTCGTGTTCCACGTCGGCGGCAACCCGCTGCAGCTGAAGCCCGAGTGGAGCAACAACGGCCGCGGCAAGACCCGTGACTGGATGGGCGGCGGCGAGAACGTGCGCGCACGTGATGCCGCGGTTCTGCACCAGGGCATCGAGACCTTCGTGTCCATGATGGTGCTCGACGGCGTGCTCGAGGACTTCCCACGTCTGAAGATGGCGTCGGTGGAGCTCGGCGCCGGATGGGTGCCCGAGATGCTCGTGCGTCTCGACCAGATCCACAAGGCGTACTCGAAGGTTGACGACCGCCTGAAGGGATTCACCCGCAGGCCGAGCGAGCAGATCACCGACCAGATGGCGTTCACGCCGTTCGTGTTCGAGGACCCCGCCCGTCTCGCCGCCCAGTCGAACGACAACCTCTACCTGTTCTCGAGCGACTACCCGCACACCGAGGGCGGTCGCGACCCCATCGCTCGCTTCGAGTCATGCATGGTCAACAGTTCACCTTCCGAGGTGGAGAAGTTCAACTCCGGCAACTTCCTCCGGGTGTTCCCCCGCGCGAAGTAGTTCGTTACTGTCCTCCCTGTTGACCATTCAGGGGGGAACATGTTCCGTTCACGTTTGACCATCTCACTGGTGGCGGTTGCCGCCGTCATCGGGTTGCCGGCTGTCGCGCTCGCGGCCACGAAAAACCTGACAGTGACGGGCAAGGTCACGGGTGCGGCCGGCCAGAACCTCACCGTCATGCTGGTGGCAAATGACGGCACCGGTGTGCAGGTCACTCCCGATGCAACGGGCAAGTTCACCGCGAAGGTACCGTCCGCGGTCGCACCGAGTTTCGTTGTCACGAGTTCGGGCAAGGGCCCGACTCTCCACATCCTGAAGTCGGGCAAGTACGGCGGCCCGGTCGTGCTCGGCAAGAAGAACTCCACCACCGGGTACACGAGGATGTCGACGAAGAAAAGCGGCACGGTGTCCGTGGGCACGATCGCCATGAAGACCGGGTACTCGGTCTCCACCGCGAAGACGACCGCAATCGACACGAAGTCCTCGATCCGAATGACCGGCAGCAAGCCCGTCTCGTCGGGGAGCGTCCGTGAGGCGGCCCTGTTCGGGCCCGTCCGCTCGTTTGCCGCACTCACCGCCGACTCGGCGCAACTGGGTGCGGATGCAGACCGCGATGGTCTCCCGAACTTCGCTGATGCCGACGCGAACGGTGACGGCGTGATTGACGCCGCCCAGCCCGACGCGACGTTGCCGTTCCAGGGCCTCGCCTCCGACAAGGTGATGGACACCCGGCCCACGTGGGACTTCTCCTTCCGCAAGATCGTCCGGTCGAACGGACAGGCGCCGATCAACTCGAACATCAACACGGCCGTGACCGCGGACCAGATCGGAACGTACCTCTCCAAGGCGTTGCAGCTGGAGATCGCGGGCAACATCGACGCGTCGCAGGTCGCGGGTGGTGCGGTGTCGATGTGGTGCAAGGTTGCCTATTGCCAGAGCGGGTCGGTGGCGACTCTCGTCAGCAGTGCCAACCCGGCGATCAACGGCAAGACCGTGGACACGGTGCGCAACCCCGACGGTTCGCTCGCGCTGCAGAAGACGGCCCCCGAGACGCGATACGCGTTGGTGTTCAAGCCCGGTGACGCTGTGAAGGGCACGAACGCCCTCACCGGGGATGCCTACGGCTTCACGACGAGCGTGAACGGTGCCGTGGTCGCGAATGAGGTGAGAATCCTGACGAGTGGTGTCGTCTCGCCTGCCGCGTTCGCCTCGGCACCGGGTCGCACGTTCGGCTCGGAGGTACAGGCGTCCACCTCGGTGCGCCCGACCAGCCAGCAGATGTCAGCGTTCCCGATCACGTTCTTCAGGCCACAGGACTTCGCGAATGGGTCGACGTCGCAACTCGTGGACCGCGGTGGACTCCGCTACCGGTTCGTCGCGTTCGGCGAGGGGCCGAACGGGATG
The DNA here is from genome assembly GCA_041180985.1 of Actinomycetota bacterium. GTDB lineage: Bacteria > Actinomycetota > Acidimicrobiia > Acidimicrobiales > Ilumatobacteraceae > UBA2093. The sequence goes on along the minus strand of JBEGQK010000111.1, from coordinate 2,997 downwards.
CACGTCTGTCGACCGTCCGCCATGAGCGGCCTGTCGCCGACGCTGGTCAAGCCGGTCGACGAGAATTCGGCCGACTCGCAGAAGGCCTACCTGTTCGACAGCGAGCAGATGCCTGCCGCAAACGGGACAAAACTCACCGTCACCCTGAACCTCGATGCGTGTCTGGCGGCAGGACCGGGAACCGATGCACGACCCGCATCGGGCACGGGGTTCAACCTCTACATAGAGACGTACGACGCCGACGGCAACGAATCAGGCGAGAACATCCGGGTGCTCGTGCCCTGACCGTCGGATGGGTGTTGACTGGGTGCGTGCGTGCACCCGTCAGAGCCATCCTCTCGATGACTGTGACCGTGGCATCCCTGTCGCTTCATGGCCTGCCGGCGTCGGCAAGTTCGAACCCTTCGCACGTGCAAACGATCTCGGTGGACACCGGGTTCCGTGTGAAGCGCGACGGGTTCTCGTTCGCGAACTGGTCCGGTCTCTCGAAGTCCACCGCGCTTTCGACCAAGCACATGTTCCAGTTGCTGAACGAGGCCGGGCGTTGCGTCGACGACGGCACCAACCCGAAGTGCACCCTCCGCAACGGCTACGTGGTCGACCTTGCGCACCTCAACGAGCATCTCTCGCAGGGCCGCTGCGAGGGCATGGCCGTGCTCGCCGCGCGCATCTTCCTGCACAAGACACGGCTGACACATGTGTCGACCCGCGCCGACACGACATTCGACCTGACGGTGAACGAGTCGGCCGATGAGATCGCGTACTGGTGGGCGACGCAACTCGCACCGAACCTCCAGCAGGTGTCCGCCGCCCACCGCGCAGAGTCGGTCCATGTCCTTGCCCACGAGGTCCTCGCGCGCATGCGCAACAAGGTGATGCTGACGATCGGTCTGTACACGAAGGACACGGCGCACGCGGTCCTCGCGATCAAGGGTGTGCAGCGAGGCAACGTCACGACGTTCACGGTGTACGACCCGAACTTCCCGGGCCAGACCCGTGCGCTCGTGCTCGACCACAACAAGGACACCTGGACGTACCGCAACGCCCAGAGCCCCGCCGGCCGCTTGGTGACGCTGTCCGGCAAGGGTGCCGGTGGCCTCGACTACGTGCCGATCTCGATGCGCTCGACACGCTCCCAGTGGGAGTTCCTCGGCGGTTTCTGAGCCCCAGCGGGTCGGACAGCGCGCGGGTCCGCCCGAACTAGAACCCTGATTGGGCTTCGTCCTAGTGTGACGGCATGGATTTTGCCTACCCGCCCGAAGCCGACGTCTACCGCACGAAGGTCCGTTCCTTCCTTGATGCCAACTTGCCGAAGGGCTGGAAGGGAATCGGCGCGCTGAACCACGCCGATGCTGCCGCCTTCACCGAGGAGTGGCGCAAGAAGCTGTACGAGAACGACATGCTCGCGATCACCTGGCCGAAGGAGTACGGCGGACAGGGTCTCGGCCACATCGAGGCGCTCGTGCAGGCAGAAGAGTTCGCCAAGGCCGGTGCTCCCGCCGGCGGGCCGAACGACGGTTTCGGCATCGGCATGCTCGGCAACACACTGATCCAGGTGGGCACAGAGGAGCAGCGTCGTCACTACCTGCCGCGCGTGCTCAACGGCGAGGACCGTTGGTGCCAGGGCTACTCCGAGCCGGCAGCCGGTTCTGACCTCGGCAACCTCGGTTGCCGTGCAGTCCTCGACGGTGACGAGTGGGTCATCAACGGCCAGAAGATCTGGACGTCGGCCGGTCACCTCGCCAACCACATCTTCGTTCTCGCCCGCACCAACGTTGACGAGGTCAAGCACCGCGGCATCACGTTCCTGCTGGTCGACATGCGCCAGCCCGGCGTGGAAGTGCGCCCCATCAAGATGATGTCGGGAGACTCCGAGTTCAACGAGGTGTATTTCACCGACGCGCGTTGCCCGAAGGAGAACGTCGTCGGCGAGGTCAACGGCGGCTGGATGGTCGCCATGACCCTGCTCGGCAACGAGCGCGGTGCAGGTGCTGCGGTCAACTCCATCTCGTTCCGCGGTGAGCTCGACAAGCTGACGACGCTCGCGAAGCAGAAGGGCCTGACGAGCGACCCGCACATCCGTCAGCGTCTCGCCCAGGCGCACACCAAGGTGGAGATCATGCGCTTCCTCGGCTACCGCGTGCTGACCGCGTTCATGAACGGCCACAAGCCCGGCTCCGACGCATCGATCGGCAAGCTGTGGTGGTCCGAGTACCACAAGGAAGTCACCGAGCTCGCCGTCGACATCCTCGGCGCCGATGCACTCGTTCCGGTGGGCCAGACACCGCAGACCGCATTCACCACCGACTCTGTCGGTTCGCCGAACGACTCGGCCAACTGGGTGGGCGTGTTCCTGAACGCGCGCGCCGGCACGATCTACGCGGGTACCAGCCAGGTGCAGCGCGGCATCGTGGGCGAGCAGGTGCTCGGTCTCCCGAAGGAGCCCCGTTCCGACGGTGGACCCTGGAAGACCATCCCCGGCCACGGTTGATCACACACGAGGAATTGCGCGGCATCCCGGACGGGTGCCGCGCTTTTCTTTTTCCCGGTGTCAGCCGAGACGCGTCGCGATCTCCGCGTACAGCGGGATGCCGATCACGAGGTTGAACGGGAAGGTGATGCCGAGCGCCGCGCCGAGCGAATACCCGACATCCGCCTCGGGCAGTCCGACGCGAACCGCCGCAGGGGCCGCGATGTAGCTGGCACTCGCCGCCATTGTCGCGAGAACGGTCGCGCCACCGACTGAGAGACCGGCGAGTGTTCCCGCGACCGCACCGATCGTTCCGAAGAGCACCGGCATGCCGACGGCCGCGACAACGAGGCGCATCCCCGACTTGCGGATCTCCGCCATGCGCTGGCCGGCAAGGGTGCCGAGGTCGAGAAGGAAGAAGCAGAGGAAACCGGTGAAGAGGTCGACGAAGAACGGTTCGACCTTCACAATCGATTCGGCGGGGGAGACCGCACCGATCACGAGACCGCCGAGAAGGAGAACGACAC
>JBEGQK010000110.1:0-4270 GCA_041180985.1 Actinomycetota bacterium | reverse complement strand
CTGCAGATCCTCGCCGCGTCGACCACGAACGAGACACTCAGGATGAGGCTCGAGACGTGCACCCAGAGGCTCATCGAAATGTGGAACGAGGGCCTTGACAACATCGAGTCACGGATGGCACCCGGCGAGAATTTTGACCGCCGGGTCTTCATCATGATGCTGGCCCTACAGAACCCCTACTACCGGGCACTCTTCGGGGAGAACGGATTTACGGAGGACGAATACCGACAGTTCCTGCGCGACAAGCTGCGCGGGAACTGATCAGGCGCGCCACTCGAGAACGGAGAAGGCGCCCAGGCCCGCGGGGTCGAGAAGTGCCTCCGACTCGCTGATGCGGCTGCGCATCTTCATCGCCGCCAGCGTGGGAGCTGCGGCGTTCTCCCGCCAGATGCGCGCACCCTCCGCGACGAGCTCCTCGATGCCCCACAACTGCAGGAACTGTGCCTGCGTGCGCACGGCGTCCGGCTCGCGAACCGCAGCGAGCTGGTCGACCATCACCTGGGTGGTGATGTCCTGCGAGCCCGGGTCCTTCAGGTAGTGCGTTCCCCGTTCGTGACCCGCGTACGTGCGCAGCCATTCGCGCCACGGCATGGCAGCAGCCTCCACCGTGCGTGCGGTGCAGTAGTCAATGACGAGCACCGTGCCGTGCGACAACACATCAATCGCCGCGCGCAGCCACTCCTGCGCGGCGGTCTGCACCGGTGCACGAGCTCCGTGCGGTGCACCATCGCGCAACGGGAACCCCGGCGTTCCGGTGCGCAGAACCTCGCCGAACCCCTCTCCCTGTGACACCACGTGCGCCTCACGCCAACCACCGTCGTGCACCCACAGGTCGAACGGCAGGTTGTCGAGCAGCTCGTTCGCGATGATGACACCGTGCTCGATGCGTTCCGGCATGCGTTCCATCGACACGATGCCGACGGGATGCATCTCTCGCTGTGCAGCCGATGACTCGACGGCGATGAGCTGCAGCGCGCGGCTGCACGCAGGTTCGGCGGAGAGGATGCCCCGGCACAGCGTGCCCGGGCCCGCGCCCGCATCGACGACGGTGAAAAGAGACGGTTCGCCCTGGCGACGCCATTCCGCGTCGATCATGCGCGCAAGGACAGCCCCGAACAACGGACCCACCTCGGGGGACGTGATGAAGTCACCCCTGCGGCCTGCATGACCGCCGGACGTGTAGAAGCCGTCCGCGCCGTACAGCGCGATGTTCATGAATTCCCGGAAAGGGATGCTCCCGTTGGCCGCGTCGATGGCGGCGCGGACGTCGTTACTTGCCGAAGGCACCGGTGAGACCGGCAAGGTCACCGAAGTGGATCACGAGGCCGGGCAGGACGCCGAGCACCAGGGTCGACAGACCGGTGATGGCGAGTGCGACCGAGATTGCCGACGGCACGACGACGGGCGCGGTGTCACCGTGCGGTGCCGGCTTCATCCACATCTCGCGGAGGATGCTGCCGTAGTAACCGAAGGCGACGACCGAGTTGACCGCGCCCACGACGGCGAGTGCGTAGCTCCAGCCGGTGCCGGCCGAAATCAGGGCCTGGAAAGCGGTGAACTTGCCGAACCAGCCGCCGAGCGGCGGGATGCCGGCGAGTGATGCCATGAAGATGGTCATGAGGGTGGCAAGACCGGGCGCGTACCCGAACAGACCGCCGTAGCTGCTGATCTCGCCGCTGCGCGTCTTGCGTGCGACCGCGATGACGATGCCGAACACACCGAGGTTGGTGGCTGCATAGAGCAGCAGGTACGTGACGACGGAGCGGAGCGCCGCCTGCTGCACGCCGTCGATGCCGGCGACGGCGAGCGGCATCAGGATGAAGCCGCCCTGGGCGACCGACGAGTACGCGAGCATGCGCACGATGTTCGACTGGCGCAGCGCCATGACGTTGCCGACCGTCATGGTGAGGGCCGAGAGGATCCAGAACACGGGCTGCCACACGTCGCTGGAACCCGGGAAGCCCACGTAGACCACCGTGACGAGCGCGACGAAACCGGCGGCCTTCGACGCGACGGAGAGGAACGCGGTGACCGGGGTCGGTGCGCCCTCGTAGGTGTCGGGTGCCCAGGTGTGGAAGGGCACGGCCGAGACCTTGAACGCGAAGCCGACGACCACGAAGAGAACGGCGAGCGCGCGGATGGCGGTCACATTGTCGGACAGGGTGTTCCCGATGTCGACGAGTTTGGTGGAATCGGCGATGCCGTAGAGCAGCGACATTCCGTAGAGCATGACGGCCGAGGCGAAGACTCCGAGAAGGTAGTACTTGATGCCCGCCTCGTTGCTCTTCGAGTCGCGCTTGCGCCACGCGGCCAGCATGTACGCCGGGATCGACAGGAACTCGAGCGACACGAAGATCGACACCAGGTCGCGGCTGCTGGCCATCATGACCATGCCGAGGATGCTGGAGAGCAGCAGGAACCAGTACTCGCCCTGGTAGTAGTTCCCCTCGCGGATGTGGTCCGCGGAGAGCAGCACCACCACGTAGCCCGCAAGGATGAACAGCGCCTTCAGCACCAGGCTGAAGTCGTCGACCACGTAGCGACCGTCGAAGAGCGAGCGGGCCCCGTCGGTGTCCAGCGCGATGGTGAGGACGGGGATGAAAGCACCGAGCAGCGAGAAGCTGGCGACCGGCGTGAGGATCCACTTCTTCGCGTCACTGAGGAAGAGATCGAGCAGCAGGAGCAGCACGATGCCGCCCCCGAGGATGATCTCGGGCGCAAGTGCGTGGTAGTCGACCGAGGGCGACACCCAATCACTAGCGAGCAGTGCGTTCAGCACGGGTCAGCCTCCGAAAGCCTTCAGCGTGACGTTGACGGCGGGGTCGAGGACCTTGAACATCAACTGCGGGTACACGCCGAACACGACGATGGAGACGAGGAGCGGCGTCCATGCCACCCACTCGAACTTGTTCACGTCATGGATGTCCTCGTCGTGGCCGTGACCGGGCGCGAACTCGGGGTTGATCTCGCCGAAGGCGGTGCGCTGGTAGAGCCACAGCAGGTAACCGGCGGCGAGCACGGTGCCGAGGGCCGCGATCACCATGAACGTGCGGAAGGTCTCCTCCGGCAGGCCGGCGGCCGGCTTGTAGGCAGACAGGATCGCGGGGAACTCGCCCCAGAAACCTGCGAGGCCGGGGAGGCCGAGCGACGCCATGGCACAGAACCCGAGGATCCAGCCGAGCTTCGGCATCTGCTTCAGCATGCCGCTGAGGCGCTTGATCTCGAGCGTGTGGTAGCGCTCCTTCACCGAGCCGGCGACGAAGAACAACATGCCGGTGATGAGACCGTGTGCGACCATGCCGAACATTGCTGCGTTCATGCCGAACGGCGTGAGGGTGGAGATGCCGAGCATCACGAAGCCCATGTGGGCCACCGACGAGAACGCGATGAGTCGCTTCATGTCGGTCTGGGCCAGACACCCGAGCGCACCGTAGATGATGCCGATGACGGCGAGCAGGCCGATCCACGGTGCCCACTCCTTCGCGGCGGCGGGCAGGATCGGGATGGCGATGCGCACGAAGCCGTAGGTGCCGAGCTTCAGCAGGATCGCGGCCAGGATGACCGAACCCTGGGTGGGTGCCTGGGTGTGGGCGTCGGGCAGCCACGTGTGGAAGGGGAACATCGGCACCTTCACGGCGAAGCCGACGAACATGCCGGCGAAGATCCAGACCTGGATGTTCTTCGCGATTGCGCCGCCGTGCTCGATGAGGTACGGGATCGAGAACGACTCGGCACCGGTCTTGAAGAACAGCGCGAGGAACGCGACCAGCATGAGGGCCGATCCGAACATCGTGTACAGGAAGAACTTGAGCGACGCGTACTGGCGGTTCTCACCGCCCCACACGCCGATCATGAAGTACATCGGCAGCAGGACCAGTTCGAAGAACACGAAGAACAGGATCAGGTCGCGGGCGATGAAGGTTCCCGCCATGCCGGTCTGGAGGACCAGCATGAGGATGAGGAACGCCTTCGGGTTGCCGGGCGACGGGATGTGGTCCCACGAGTAGATCATCACGAGGACGGTGATGACCATCGAGAGGAAGTACAGCGGCAGGCTGATGCCGTCGATGCCGATGAAGTACGTCGACTTGATGACAGAGATCCAGTCGTGCTGGGCGACGAACTGCATCTCACCCGCCTTGTCGAAGTTGAACTGCACCAGGGTGTAGATGCCGACGGCCAGGGTGGCCACGGCGGTGACGAGTGCGATCGTCTTGTGCAGTTCCTCTTCAGCCTTCGGGACGAAGAGCATGATGAGAACACCGACAAG
>JBEGQK010000109.1:0-5548 GCA_041180985.1 Actinomycetota bacterium | reverse complement strand
GCCATCGTCTCGCTGCGCGCGCAGGGGCACCGCGTGAGGATCATGTTCCTCGATGCCTCGACGCGCGAACTGGTGCGGCGCTACGAGGCGACGCGACGGAAGCACCCGATGGGTGACGGCGTGAGGGGCCTCGAGGACGTCATCGAGATGGAGCGGACTGCCGTCGCCGACGTGAAGGCGTCGGCCGATCTCATCATTGACACCACCGGGTTGACGGTCCACCAACTGAAGGCCCAACTGGTGGAACTGTTCGGCCCGGAGTCACCGGCAGACTCGCTGCAGATCACGGTGATGTCCTTCGGGTTCAAGCACGGTGTGCCGATCGACGTGGACACGGTGTTCGACGTGAGGTTCCTGCCGAACCCCCACTGGGACGAGAACCTGCGGCCGCTCACCGGTCTCGATCCCGCAGTGTCCGAGTACGTGCTCGGCCACGACATCGCCGGGGAGTTCGTGAACAGGGTGACATCCCTGCTCGACCTGGTTCTCCCCGCGTACGTCGCAGAGGGACGCAGTTACCTGACCCTCGGGGTCGGTTGCACGGGCGGACGTCACCGTTCCGTTGCGGTGGTCGAGTCGGTGGTCCGTCACTTGCGTGCCCAGGGATGGCACCCACGCGTGTCACACCGCGATTTGTCACTCTGAGCCCGTGTCAGGGGCCCCCGCCATCGGGTGGCGAACTAGGGTGGAAGCGGCGATGAGCCGATTCAGTGAGTGAAAGGACCCCGACGTGACCGTTCGCGTAGGCATCAATGGTTTTGGCCGCATCGGCCGCAACTTCTTCCGGGCAGCGGCCGCACGCAATGCCGACGTGGAGATCGTCGCGGTCAATGACCTCGGGTCTCTGAAGACCATGGCCCACCTGCTGAAGTACGACTCGGTCCTCGGCGTGCTGCCGAACGACATCAAGGCGGTGGAGAACGGGATCAGCATCGACGGAAAGGTGCTGAAGGTGCTGTCGGAGCGCGACCCGAAGGCCCTGCCGTGGGGAGACCTGAAGGTCGACCTCGTCATCGAGAGCACCGGCTTCTTCACCGACCGGGACAAGGCAGCGGCGCACCTCGAGGCCGGCGCCCCCATGGTCATCGTGTCGGCGCCGTCGAACGGCGCCGATGCCACGTTCGTCTACGGCATCAACCACACGGATTTCGACAAGTCCAAGCACAAGGTCGTCTCGAACGCCAGCTGCACGACGAACTGCTTCGTCCCGATGGTGAAGGTGCTTGATGACGCTTTCGGCATCGAGAACGGCCTGATGACGACCATCCACGCCTACACCGGGGACCAGCAACTCGTGGACGGTCCCCACAGCGACCTCCGTCGCGCCCGCGGTGCGGCCATCAACATCACTCCCACCAGCACCGGCGCCGCCCGCGCCACCAGCCTCGTTCTCGAATCGATGAAGGGAAAGCTCGACGGCACCTCGCTGCGCGTCCCCGTCCCGACGGGATCGATCACCGACTTCGTCGCGAACCTGAAGAAGCCGGCCACGGTGGACGAGATCAATGCTGCCTTCAAGGCAGCGGCGAACGGACCGCTGAAGGGAGTTCTGGAATACACCGACGCACCCATCGTGTCGAGCGACATCGTCACGAACCCGCACAGTTGCGTCTTCGACAGCGAACTGACGATGAGCATGGGCAGCCTGGTGAAGGTTCTCGGGTGGTACGACAACGAGTGGGGCTACTCGAACCGTCTGGTCGACCTCGTCCTGCACGTCGGCAAGTAGACCGATGGCCCGGATCCCCGTCCTCGAGGACCTCGGAGACGTCAGTGGCAGGCGAGTACTCGTTCGCACCGATTTCAACGTGCCGATGGAGGGACCCGACGACGCGCGCGTGATCGTCGATGATTTCCGCATCCGTGCGGCCCTCCCCACGATCAACTGGTTGACCGAACGTGGTGCGACCGTCGTCTGTGCCAGCCACCTCGGTCGGCCGAAGGGCGTCCCCGAAACCAAGTACTCCATGGGTCCGGTGAGGGCGAGGCTGGCAGAGCTCGCGCCCGGTGTCGAACTGCTGGAGAACCTCCGGTTCAACGCCGGTGAGGAGAAGAACGACCCTGACTTCGTCGCGACCCTCGTGAAGGGCATCGACATGTACGTGGATGACGCCTTCGGGGCGGCCCACCGCGCGCACGCATCGATCGTCGGCCCGCCGAGGACATTGCCTTCCGCTGCCGGGCGCCTGCTCGCCCGCGAAGTCGAGGTGCTGGGTGGTCTGCGCGACAAGCCGAAGCGTCCGTTCGTCGCCGTGCTCGGTGGTGCGAAGGTCAGCGACAAGCTCGGGGTCATCGAGTCCTTGCTGCAGGTCGTTGATGCACTCGTCATCGGCGGTGGCATGTGCTTCACGTTCCTCGCTGCCCAGGGTTTCCCCGTCGGCGACTCCATCTGCGAACTGGACCAGATCGCCACGTGCCGTCGTCTGCTCGATGCCGGCAAGCCGATACACCTTCCCGATGACATCGTCGGGCTCGATGCGGCGGGGAACTTCGCCACGTTCGGCCAGAGGCTCCCGGAGGGTGCCAAGGGTCTCGACATCGGTCCCGGCTCCGCTGCCGCATTCAGCGACGTGATCATGGATGCGCGCACCGTCTTCTGGAACGGTCCGATGGGAATGTTCGAGGACGACCGCTTTGCGGCAGGCACGCGCACGGTGGCAGAGGCCGTGGCGGCCACGAAGGCCTTCACCGTCGTCGGCGGTGGTGACAGCGCGGCCGCGCTGGCTCAGTTCAAACTCGACGACGAGGTCGACCACGTGTCCACCGGCGGTGGTGCCTCGCTCGAACTCCTCGAACTCGGCGACCTGCCGGGTCTCGCAGCCCTGAGAGGTGCACCGAATGTCCGTTAGCAAGCGACGCCCCATCATCAGCGGCAACTGGAAGATGAACCAGAACCACTTCGAGGCGATCCAGCTGATGCAGAAGCTGAGTTACCTGGTGGGGAAGGACGACTTCGAGGCCGTCGATGTGACCGTGCACCCGCCCTTCACGGATCTGCGCAGCGTGCAGACACTGATCGATGCCGACGATCTCAGGTTCGTCCTCGGTGCGCAGAACTGTCACCCGGAGGAAAAGGGGGCATTCACCGGTGAGGTGTCGCCGGTGTTCCTTGCAAAGTTGAACGTGCAGTACGTCATCGTCGGTCACAGCGAGCGGCGCGAGCTGTTCCACGAAACCGATGAGATGGTGCGGGCGAAGGTGGGTGCGGTGCTGAAGCAGAAGATGACGCCGATCATCTGCGTGGGCGAGACCCTCGAGGAGCGCGAGGCGGGCACCACGATGGAGAAGGTCACGGGTCAGGTCCGGGCCGCTCTTCAGGGGTGCTCCCCGGCCCAGGTGGCCACCCTGGTGATCGCCTACGAACCCATCTGGGCAATCGGCACCGGCAAGACGGCCACCTCGGCAGATGCCCAGGAGGTCTGCGCCGCGATCCGCCGGACGGTGGCCGAGGTCTCCGACGCCGATTCTGCGGCTGCGGTCCGTATCCAGTACGGGGGATCGGTGAAGGCCGGCACCATCAAGGACCTGATGTCCCAGAAGGACGTTGACGGGGCCCTTGTGGGCGGGGCCAGCCTCGACCCGGAGGAATTCGCACGGATTGTGCAGTACCGCCTGCACGAGGACGCCCCCACGGCTTGAATCCGGACCCAGCCGGACGGTCCGTCTTTCGGGTCCCGCCGGGCCGGGTGGTAGTTTTTCAGTGCCGAACGGATCGGGGAGGACCGTCGGCCGGGCTCAGCCTGTCTCCTCCCCACAACCTGACCAGGAGGTCACTAGTGAGGAATATCCGGAAGAGCTCAAAGCTCGCCGGTGGTCTGCTCGGCTCCGTTCTTCTTCTTGCCGCATGCGGCGGCGGAAGCGACAGCGCATCGGACACCACCACCGCGGGTGGCGACAGCGGTTCTGGCGCAACAGCCATGACCATCACCTATGACATCGCCGACGAGGCCGTGTGGGAAGACGGCACGCCGATCACGGTTGCTGACTTCCAGTGCACGCTCGACGCCGTCATGAACACCCCCGGCTCGATCAGCCAGTCGGGTTACGACAAGATCACGTCGGTCGCAGCAGGCGACTCCGACAAGCAGGTCGTCGTCGACTTCAAGGAACTGTACGCGCCGTACAAGGGCCTGTTCAGTGGTCTGATCAAGAAGGCCGCCGTTGCGGACTGCAAGGACATCTCCGGTGACTTCCAGACCTCCTTCGGCTACTCCGGCACCGAGTGGAAGCTCGATTCGTGGAGCGCAGACCAGGTCGTCTACGTCCCGAACGACAAGTACTGGGGCCCGCGCAAGATCGATGCAGGCCTGAAGAAGCTCGTCATGGTCCCGAAGCCCGAGACCGAGATCACCGACCTGAAGGCCGGCTCTGTCGACTTCATCTACCCGCAGTTCTACGCGGGCATCACCGACGAACTGAAGGACCCGAACGTGAAGACGGTCCTCAACTACGGCGGCGACTACGAGGCCCTGTACATGAACCTCGGTGTTGACGGCAAGAACAACATCGCGGGCACCGAGAAGACCCGCGCGTTCTCCGACCCGGCGATGCGCGAGGCCTTCTACAAGTCGATCGACCTCGAGGCCCTGTTCAAGCAGATCTACATCCCGATCGACCCGAAGGGCACCCTGCTGACCTGCGGCCCGATCGTGCCCGGCGAGTACTGCCCCGAGGGAATCTTCGGCAACAAGTACGACCAGAAGGCCGCGGACAAGATCATGACCGACGCCGGTTACAAGAAGGACTCGGCCGGTCTGTGGGCGAAGGACGGCAAGGCCCCGGTGATCCAGTGGGTCATCAACACGGGCAACACCCGTCGCGAGAGCACGCAGGCGTACCTGATCCCGCTCCTGAAGAAGGCCGGTTTCAACGTCGAGGCGTACAACTGTGACGCGGAGTGCTACTTCCAGAAGCGCCTGCCCGCAGCCGACTACGACCTCGCGATGTACATCAGCACGGCACCGCCGGACCCGGCGTACCTCGTGTCCAGCTTCACCGGGGACAACATCCCCACCGAGGCGAACAACAACGTCGGTCAGAACTTCCAGGGTTGGAACAACGAGACTGCAACCAAGGCCCTCCACGACTCCGACAAGGAAGTCGACGAGGCCAAGCGCACCGAGTTGATCAAGTCCGCCATCGTCGAGATGGACAAGGACTACATCCTGATCCCGCTGTTCCAGTTCCCGAAGTCCGGTGCGTACCGCACCGACCGCGTGGACAACGTCGAGGGCCAGTTGAACAACTTCGCAGCCTTCAACGACACCTACCAGTGGAAGGACCTGGACGGAGACGGCCAGATCGTCATTGGTGCAGAGCAGTGGCCGGGTTGCCTCAACCCCGTCACCGAGTGCGCCAACTCCTCCTGGTACGTCTGGACGGTCGCGAACGTGCTCATGCCGGGCGCGTACCGCACCACCAACGACGGCAAGTACGAGATCACCGAGCTGCTCAAGTCTGAGCCCAAGGTGGAAACCAAGTAACTGGCGTCAGCCAACGGGATTCAACGTGGGTGCGGGGTTTTCGGACCCCGCACCCACGCCCCGTT
>JBEGQK010000108.1:0-6510 GCA_041180985.1 Actinomycetota bacterium | reverse complement strand
GGCCAGGACGTCGCCCGCCCTCACCTTGTCGCCCACGGCGATTCGGGGGCGGTGGTTGATGCAGGTGTTCTGGTTGGACCGCTCGAACTTGTGCAGACGGTGGGTCTGTCGGCCGGCCTTCTTGTAGTCGACGACGATGTGGGTGCCGTCGACCTCCATCACCGTGCCGTCCTCGAGGGCGAGCACCATGTCGGCGGCGTCACGGGCGGCGCGCAGCTCGATCCCAGTACCGATGAACGGTGCCTCCGGACGGAGGAGCGGCACAGCCTGGCGCTGCATGTTGGCGCCCATGAGGGCACGGTTGGCGTCATCGTGCTCCAGGAACGGGATAAGTGCCGTGGCGACCGAGACGATCTGCCGCGGCGAGACGTCCATGAGCTGGACCTCGGACGGGTCCACCGAGGAGATCTCGGTGGTGGCGCCGAGGAACTCGTCGCGCTCGAGCTGCAGGCGCAGGTCCGAGAGCGAGGCGGCCTGCGGCGATCGGCGGACCAGCACGCGGTCGCCGGCGAAGGTGCCGTTGGGGTTGAGCGGCGTGTTCGCCTGGGCGACGACGTACTCCTCCTCCTCGTCGGCGGGGAGCCACACGATCTCGTCGAGGACCTTGCCGTTCTTCACCTTCCGGTACGGCGTCTCGATGAACCCGAAGCGGTTCACACGCGCGTAGGTGGCGAGCGCGCCAATCAGGCCGATGTTCGGACCTTCCGGCGTCTCGATCGGGCACATACGCCCGTAGTGCGAGAAGTGCACGTCACGGACCTCGAAGCCGGCCCGCTCGCGCGAGAGGCCGCCGGGGCCGAGCGCCGACAGGCGCCGACGGTGGGTCAGGCCCGACAGCGGGTTGACCTGGTCCATGAACTGCGACAGCTGCGAGGTCCCGAAGAACTCCTTGATGGCGGCCACGACGGGGCGGATGTTGATCAGCGTCTGCGGCGTGATCGACTCGACGTCCTGGGTGGTCATGCGCTCGCGGACGACGCGCTCCATGCGGGACAGACCGATGCGGACCTGGTTCTGGATGAGCTCGCCCACCGAACGGACACGACGGTTCGCGAAGTGATCCTGGTCGTCCAGGCGGTAGCCCGGCTCCTGACTGACCAGGTGCAGCATGTACGAAACGGCCGCGAGAACCTCGCACTTGGTGAGAACCTCGCGGTTGTCTGTGGGAAGGTCGAGCTGGTCGGGACGCAGGCCGAACAGTTCGGTGAGCTTCGCGACTTCCTCGCCCAGCTTGCGGTTCAGCTTGTAGCGACCGACGCGGCTGAGGTCGTAACGACGGCTCTCGAAGAACGCACCCTCGAAGTAGGCGCGGGCGGACTCGACGTTGACGGGCTCGCCCGGGCGTGCGCGCTTGTAGATCTCCATGAGCGCCTCGTCACGGGTGACGGCGACGTTCCTGTCCTTCTCCCACTGGCCCTCGAGGAAATCGAAGTGCGCAACAAAACGGTCGAGGAACCCGGGTGCGTTCTCCTCGTCGAAACCGAGTGCACGGAGGAGCACGAACACGCTCATGCGGCGCTTGCGTGCCACGCGGCAGCCCGCGGTGACGTCCTTGCCCGGCTTGTGCTCGACGTCGAACTCCAGCCACTCACCGCGGTACGGGTGGACGGTGCCCTTCACCAGCTGGTGCTTGGAGAGGTTGCGGAGGCGGTAGCGCTCGCCCGGCTCGAAGATGACGCCGGGTGAACGAACGAGCTGCGACACGACGACGCGCTCGGTGCCGTTGATGATGAACGTTCCCTTGTTCGTCATCTTCGGGAAGTCACCCATGAAGACGACCTGCTCCTTGATCTCGCCGGTCTGACGGTTGGAGAAGATCGCGCGCACGAACACCGGCGTCGCGTAGGTCATCTCCTTCTCGCGGCACTCGGCCTCGGAGAACTTCGGCCCGGGGCAGAGGTCCTCGTCGTTCGGGTCGAACTCGAGCTGCAGCTGCAGGTCGCCGGAGTAGTCGGAGATCGGCGAGATGTCGGAGAACGTCTCGGCAAGTCCGTCCTTCATGAACCACTCGAACGATTCGCGCTGCACCGCGATCAGATCGGGAAGTTCGAGTTGCTCAACCAGGTTGGCAAACGAATAGCGGTCATGAGACAAGGAACGTGGGGCCACGATCACTCCTGAACTTCGAGATAACGGAGAGCAACGACTCGACCCACCGGCGGCACATTGATTTTGGGGAATGCGAAACCAGGGAGATGAGACACGGCAACCGACAACGCTATCGGCGAAAATCCGCTCTGGACAACGGCCAAACAGGCCCCCACGCCTACGGGGCCCCGCCTTGGTGGCGGGCAAAGTACGCCCTCGGCGGGGGGTGAGTCAAGCATCCCCCGGGCCACTCCCCCGGCCCCGGGGCTGGAAACGGCTGGAAAATGCCAAGAGGCCCGCCCCCGCAGGGACGGACCTCTTGATCCGATCGGTGAGCGGCCGGGCCGCCCGGATCACTTGAGCTCGACGGTGGCGCCGGCCTCGACCAGCTTGGCCTTTGCCTTCTCGGCATCGTCCTTGCTGGCCTTCTCCAGGACCGGCTTCGGTGCGCCGTCGACCAGGTCCTTGGCTTCCTTGAGGCCGAGGCTGGTGATCTCGCGGACCGCCTTGATGACGCCGATCTTCTGGGCGCCGCCATCGACGAGAATGACGTCGAATTCGTCCTTCTCGTCCTCGGCTGCTGCGCCGGCTGCGGCACCGCCGCCTGCGACGACGACTGCCGCCGGGGCGGCAGCGGTCACGCCGAACTTCTCTTCGAATGCGTCGAGAAGCTCCTTGAGCTCGATGACGGTGAGGGCTCCGATGCCCTCGAGGATGTCTTCCTTGGTGAGTGCCATGGCACCTTCTCCTTAGTTGGTTGAGTCTTGTTGTTGTGAATTGTTGGGTGACGAGACGAGCGGTGGATTACTCCGCTGCTGCCTCTGCTGGTGCTTCCTCCGCGGCCGGGGCGGGAGCCTCGGTTGCTTCGGGAGCGGAATCGGTCGAGTTCTTCTCGTACAGGGCCTTGAGGCCGTACGCCATGTTGCGGGGCAGAGCCTGCAGCAGACCGGCGAACTGGCTCAGCATGGCTTCGCGAGACGGCAGGTCTGCAAGCACGGTGACGTACTTTGCATCGACGACCTTGCCGTTGACGGCACCGCCGCTGATGACGAGCAGCGGGTTGGTCTTTGCGAAATCCTTCAGGGCCTTTGCGGTGGCGGCGACATCACCATGCACGAATGCGATGGCGGTGGGACCGACGAGCAGAGCGTCGAGGCCCTCGATCTTTGCCTCGCGGGCAGCGAATCGAGCGAGTGTGTTCTTGTAGACGCGGTACTCACAGTCGGCCTTGCGCAATGCGATGCGCAGGTCCGCGAGAGCACCGACGGTCATACCGCGGTATTCGGTGACGATGACCGCATCTGCGGCCTCGAGCTTCGAACGCACCTCGGCGACGACGGATTCCTTTTCGGAACGGACAGTTGACATTTCACCTCCCTGGGTGTCCTAGTGATGTTCGCCCGGGGCGCTCGCATGAAACGAACGCCGCGCCGGACGGACAACTGTCCGCAGGAATGGAGTCCGCCTGATCAGGTGGGCTTTCGCCCCTTGGCCGACGAATCGGACCGGATGTCTCTGGCGAGGACCGAGAGATCTGTTGTTCTGTTGGAGCCTAGGGGGTTGTTCGCACAACGCCACCCGGGCGCTTTCTCATTCCGCGTTCGGCTTGAGACGGTTGACGTCGACCTTGACGCCGGGTCCCATCGTCGTGGAAATGGAGATCTTGCGCAGGTACCTGCCCTTGGCCGCGGCCGGCTTGGCGCGCTGCAGCTCGTCGAGGACGGCGCGCAGGTTGGTCTCGAGGTCGGCCTCGTTGAACGATGCCTTGCCGATGCGCACGTGCACGTTGCCGTAGCGGTCGGTGCGGTACTCGACCTTGCCGCCCTTGAACTCGCCGACGGCGCGGCCCACGTCGGTGGTGACCGTGCCGGACTTGGGGTTCGGCATGAGACCACGCGGTCCGAGGACGCGGCCGAGACGGCCGATGAGCGGCATCATGTCGGGCGTCGCGATGAGCAGGTCGAAGTCCATCATCCCGCCCTCGATCTGCTGGGCGAGGTCGTCCGCGCCCACCATGTCTGCGCCGGCGGTGCGGGCGTCGTTGGCTGCGTCACCGGCGGCGATGACGGCGATGCGGAGCGTCTTGCCCGAGCCTGCGGGCAGGGCGACGGTGCCGCGGACGGCCTGGTCGGCCTTGCGCGGGTCGACGCCGAGACGGACTGCGATGTCGACGGACTCGTCGAACTTCTTCGAAGCGGTCTTCTTCACGATGGACACTGCTTCGGTGGGTGTGTACTGCTGCTCACGGTCGAACAGTGCGATCGCGGCCTTGTACTTCTTTGATTCCGGCATGATGCCTCCCTCTCTCCTTTGTGGTTGTTGTGACTCTGACCCGGCGAGGTGATCCGTTGGTCAAGAGAACTTGTCGCGCGGTGCGCGTGTGGTCAGACGACCTTGAGCCCCATGGAACGTGCGGTGCCGCGGATCTGCTGCTTGGCGGCCTCGAGGTCGTACGCGTTCAGGTCGGGCATCTTGATCTTTGCGACTTCCTCGATGTCAGCCTCGGTGACGGTGCCGGCAACTGTCTTGCCCGGCGTCTGCGATGCCTTCTCGAGACCGGCCTTCTGGCGCAGCAGCACCGGTGCCGGCGGGGTCTTCAGGATGAACGTGAACGTGCGGTCCTCGAAGATGCTGATCTCGACCGGGATGATGGTGCCGGCCTGTGACTCGGTGGCGGCGTTGTACTGCTTCACGAAGTCCATGATCTGCACACCGTGCGGTCCGAGGGCGGTACCCACCGGCGGGGCAGGCGTTGCCTTGCCCGCGGGGATCTGGATCTTCACGATTGCGGCGAGCTTCTTCTTTGCCATGACTGTCTTTCCTTCTAACGAACCAATTGTGCCTGCGGAATCAGAGCTTTGCGACCTGACCGAAGTCCATTTCGACCAGGGTCTCTCGGCCGAAGATGTTCACGAGGACCTTCAGCTTCATGTGGTCGGCGTTGATTTCGGCGACCGTGCCGTTGAAATCGGCGAACGGGCCCTCCTTCACACGGACGCTCTCGCCGACCTCGTACTCCATCTTCGGGGCCTTGCGCTTCGGTGCGGACTCCCCGTCACCCTTGGCCGACAGGAAGGTCTCGACCTCGCGGCGTGACAGCGGCGTGGGCTTCTGGTTCTTGTGGGCCTGGCCCACGAAACCGGTGACGCCCGGGGTGTTGCGGATGCAGAACCAGGTGGAGTCGTCCATGTGGCAGCGCACCAGCAGGTAGCCGGGGAACACCTTCTTCGAGACGGTGGTCTTGCGACCCTGCTTGAACTCCACGACGTCCTCCATGGGGATGACGATCTCGTAGATCGAGTCCTCCATGCCCATGGACTGGATGCGGGTCTTCAGGTTGGCCTCGACCTTCTTCTCGTACCCGCTCTGGCTGTGCACCACGTACCAGCTGCCGGGCTTGGCCCACGCGGGGGTCTCGGTCTCGACTTCTTCCTCGGTCTCGACGTCGGCGTCGGTTCCCTCGGTGAGGTCGAGCACCACATCGGGTTCGATGGCTGCCTGCTCGTTGTTGTCGAATTCGTCGTTCATGTTCAGTCCTTGTAGAGCCAGCCGGAGAAGACACCGAATGCAGCGTCGAGGCCACCGACGTAGGCGGTGAAGATGACGACGGTGATGAGGACGACGAGCGAGTAGCGGCGCACCTCGGGCCACTTCGGCCACGCCACCTTGTTCATCTCTTCCCTGACCTCGCGCATGTACTGCACGGGGCCAACGCGGTCTTCCTTCGAGCGCTGCGCCTGTGGCTGGGTACGCACGGGGTTGCCCTGTTCGTTCAGGGCTCCCATGCGCTTCAGCGCTCGCTTCTGCTCGCGGTTCAGATCCGTTGACATCTCTTCGTTCTTCTCTTGTGTGTTCTTACCTTGCAGGGCAGGAGGGACTCGAACCCCCGACCGTCGGTTTTGGAGACCGATGCTCTACCAACTGAGCTACTGCCCTAATCGCCCGCCACCGACAGTCCGGTGTGCGGACCGACCTATGGATGAGGTTGCCTAGCGCGTTTCCTTGTGGGTCGTGTGTCGACGGTCGCGGGAGCAGTACTTCTTCATTTCCAGACGCTCGCGGTCGTTGATCTTCGACTTCATGGTGATGTAGTTGCGCTCCTTGCACTCCGTGCACTCGAGCGTGATCTTCACGCGCTTGTCGCTCTTTGCCATGACGGCACCTCTTCCCTGGGACTGTTCCGTTACTTGATGATCTTGGTGACGCGACCAGCACCAACAGTGCGGCCACCCTCACGGATAGCAAAACGCAGACCCTCGTCCATGGCGATCGGCTTGCCGAGCTCCACGGTCATCGTGACGTTGTCACCGGGCATCACCATCTCGGTGCCCGCCGGCAGAGCGATCGTGCCCGTCACATCGGTCGTGCGGAAGAAGAACTGCGGACGGTAGTTGTTGAAGAACGGCTTGTGACGGCCACCCT
>JBEGQK010000107.1:0-7327 GCA_041180985.1 Actinomycetota bacterium | reverse complement strand
ACGGCACCCTCTATGTCACCCCGTGCGAGACCAACACGGACGTGGCCGAGCTGCTGAAGGCCCGCTACAACCTGCCGATGTGGCGCTTCACGAACTCGGGCACCGAGGCCACCATGGACGCGATCCGCGTGGCGCGCGGTCGCACCGGTCGGCAGAAGATCGTGAAGGTGGAGGGCGGCTACCACGGCCACCACGACGAGGTCATGATCTCGATGAAGCCGTCGCTCGAACTCGCGGGTCCCGCCGACAACCCCGTGGGTGTGCCGGCCACCGCCGGCATCACCGATGCCGTGCTCGCTGACACCATCGTCATCCCGTACAACGACCCGGATGCCCTCGAGCGTGCGCTCGCCGGCAATGACGTGGCCGTGTTCATCGTCGAGCCGGTCATGGAGAACATCGGCATCTGCATGCCGCTGCCGGGCTACCTGCAGAAGGTGCGCGAGATCACGAAGCGTCACGGAACGCTGCTGATCTTCGACGAGGTGAAGACCGGCATCACCGCAGGTTGGTCAGGCGCAACCGGCATCGTCGGCGTCCAGCCCGACATGGTGTGCCTGGCGAAGAGCATCGGCGGCGGTCTGCCGATCGGTGCTTTCGGCGGCACCAACGAGTGCATGGACGAGATCACGCAGGGCCGTGTGCTGCATCTCGGCACGTACAACGGAAACCCGCTCGTGATGGCCGCGGCGAAGGCGGTGCTCGGTGAGGTGTGCACACAGGACGTGACCGCGGCGACGGTCGCACGAAACACCACGTTGGTCGAGGCATGCGGCACGATCATCGAGGAAGCGGGACTGCCCGCGCACACGGTGCAACTCGGTGCGAAGGGCTGCGTCACGTGGACGGTCGATCCGGTGCGCAACTACCGCGACTACAAGACCGCCGATGCTGATCTCGCGTTCGCGCAGTGGATACACGGCATCAACCGCGGAATCCTCCTTCCGCCGGGTCTCGATGAGCAATGGCTAATCTCGGTGATGCACACTGAAGAGGAGGCCCTTCGATACGCGAACGTGTTCGAAGAATTCGTTGATGAACTCACTGCTTAGACACGAACGCCCTGCGTTGCCGAAGATGATCCTGCGCGGCTTGTTCCGTCGGTGTGCATGGTGCGGCGGCAAGGGCGCGTTCTTCACCAGCTGGTACGGCAAGGGTGACCGCTGCAGGACGTGCGGTCTGAACTGGCAGCGCAACCTCGAGGGGTTCGAGCTGGGTGCCGCCACGATGGGCGTGTTCATCACGTTCGGGTCGATCATCGTCTGGATGATCGTGTCGGTATTGACCGGCGTGGCGCTGGTGCCGCTTCTGGTCGTGGCCGGGGTCATCGC
The DNA here is from genome assembly GCA_041180985.1 of Actinomycetota bacterium. Taxonomy (GTDB): domain Bacteria; phylum Actinomycetota; class Acidimicrobiia; order Acidimicrobiales; family Ilumatobacteraceae; genus UBA2093. Next base: position 5,996 of record JBEGQK010000107.1, on the reverse strand, counting down.
CGTGACCTTCCCGATCGCCTTCTACCCGAACACCTACACGGTCTGGTTCGGGGTGGATCTCTTCATCCGCCGGCCCTCCGAGGAGGACCTGGACGAGGCCGAAAAGGCGATCCAAGGCTGATTTCGCCGGAAAACTGAGCCTGCCGAGGGGCGGGACGGGGTTCCCACATGGGCCCCGTACGAGGGTGCTTGACCGAACAAGTGTTCGTAGTTACAGTCTTGTCGTTCGTACGCACACCCATTCCCTACAGTCCCGCGTTCTCCTCCAGCAGGGGAACCACAGGAAAGGCACAGACCAATGACAACACCCAGCCCGGAACGCGACAAGGCCCTCGATGCGGCCCTCGCCCAGATTGACAAGCAGTTCGGCAAAGGCTCCATCATGCGGATGGGCGAGAAGGGCACCATGGCCATCCAGGCCGTGCCCACGGGCGCACTGCCCCTCGACCTCGCCCTCGGGGTCGGCGGTCTGCCCCGTGGCCGCGTGGTCGAGATCTACGGCCCGGAGTCCTCGGGTAAGTCAACCCTCGCCATGCACGTCGTGGCCGAGGCCCAGCGCAACGGCGGCATCTGTGCCTACGTCGACGCCGAGCACGCCATGGACCCGGTGTACGCGAAGGCCATCGGCGTCGACATCGACCAGCTTCTGATCTCACAGCCCGACACCGGTGAGCAGGCGCTCGAGATCGCCGACATGCTCATCCGCTCGGGTGCGCTCGATGTCGTCGTCATCGACTCGGTGGCCGCACTCACGCCGCGCGCCGAAATCGAGGGCGACATGGGCGACAGCCACGTCGGTCTGCAGGCCCGCCTCATGAGCCAGGCACTGCGCAAGATCACGGCGAACCTGAACAAGTCGAACACCATCTGCATCTTCATCAACCAGCTGCGCGAGAAGATCGGCGTCATGTTCGGTTCGCCCGAGACCACCCCCGGTGGCCGCGCGCTGAAGTTCTACTCGTCGGTCCGTCTCGACATCCGCCGCATCGAAGCCATCAAGGACGGTGCAGAGGTCGTCGGTTCGCGCACCCGCGTGAAGGTCGTCAAGAACAAGGTGTCACCGCCCTTCAAGCAGGCCGAGTTCGACATCATGTACGGACAGGGCATCAGCCGCGAGGGTGCGCTGCTGGACCTGGCGGTGGAGATGAACATCGCCAAGAAGTCCGGAGCCTGGTTCACCTACGAAGGTGAGCAGTTGGGTCAGGGTCGCGAGAACGCGAAGAACTTCCTGCACGACCACCCGGAAATCATGATGGAGATGGAGGACAAGGTCCGCCAGGCCGCCGGTCTCGGTGGCGACACGGAGGCCGAGTTCACCGCCGAGGACGAGGAACCCATCGAACTCGATTGACCCCGTCGTTGGTTGCTGCCACGACATCGCAGAGCCGGGCCCTCGGGCCCGGCTCTTTGCGTCTCAGGGCATCCGGCCGGGGACGCGCCGCTGAGTAAGGTTCAGGTCACAGGACCCGGGTCACGGGACCGGCCTCCAGGAGGAGACATGAAGAAGTCCGCACTCGCATCCGTTGCCGCGTTGGTGCTCGGTTCGCTGTCGTTGATCGCGCCGACCGCCGTGCATGCTGCGTCACCGTCGAACACCGGGACGCCAGACCAATCCTCGCTCGATGCGACAGACCCGAACAACGCCAACTGGCCGTCGCTCCAGGGTGGTCTCGCGGCTCGTCCGTACGTGACCGCGTTGTCGGTGATCAACAACGGTGTGTCCACGCCCGTCATCACGAACGGCACGGCGACTGCCGAGACGAATGTCCCTGCCGGTCGCATTGCGGTGGCAGTCGCGCCGTACAACCTGTGCCGGCCCGGTCAGACACCCGCGCAAGGAGTGTGTTATTCCACTCCGAACAGGATCGGAGTGACGGTTGGCTACCAGATACAGCCCGGTCAACTCGGGTACGACTTCTCCAGTCCGAAGGACCGCAACGGTGCCCCGCTCACTCTTGCCACGCCCGTCAATGCCGACACCGAATTCGACATCACCCTGAATCTCAACACGCTCGGCAAGACGCTCCGGTGGACGTGGGCCAACGGCTTTGCCACGTACTGGAACACGACAGGACTTGGCACCGACGCGGCCACCCTGCGGATCCGCCTGAAGCCAACGCTGTCGCCGTTGGTACTTCAGGGCAGCCAGCAGGTCGGGTGCAGCGCAGTACCCGTGCAGACATGCCAGTACAGCCAGAACACCCATGAGACGCTGTCTGCGAACTTCGTCCTGAGCCTCGACACCACGCTCGACGAATTGTTCACCGGTGCCCTCTTCACCAGCAGCCGTTCGTACATGGGCTCGCTGATGACCGTTCCCGGCGAGAGCCCGAAGTTGACGTACGGCGTGTCCGCACCGCTGACGTGGAGCGACGGCACGGCGAACACCGCGACGATGAGCGCGGTCCTGTCGGATGCCGCGATCCTCAACTTCTACGGGGCCACGCCCACGATGGCAGCGACCCCCGAGTTCACTTCGTCCGCACTCAACCTCGAGCGCACTGACGGCGGCACGCAGGGAACCCCCACATGGACTCGCTGGTCTGCTGACGCGAACGGGGTCGACGGCTGGTTGGTGACCATCCCGGACATCAAGTTCGCGGCCGCTGCCAGCTCTGCCGGTGTGCGGTCCATGGCGTCGGGTGTCGCGCCCGCCACGTTCAAGGTCTCGTCGAAGTTGTCACCGAAGGTGTCGCGCAAGAAGGTCGGAACGGCGGCGATGCTCACCCTGAAGGTCGCCGCGGCTGCATGCGCGAAGGCAACGTGCCGCGTGGTCGTCAGTTCGATCACCTCGAAGGTGGGTTCCTCCACGAAGACGCTGAAGACCACGGTCCTGGCGCGCAAGACGAAGTCGGTCTCCACGTCCGTCACCGCAAAGTCGGCAGCCTCCCAGCGACTCTCGGCGATGCTCCAGACGAAGAAGTCCGGCAAGTGGGTTCTCGTCGCCTCGGCAGTCTCCTCGCCGTAGTGACAACCGGGTCTCGGTAGCCTTGCTGGCGTGACCGACAGCCCGCAGAAGTACGTCGTGCGCACCTTCGGGTGCCAGATGAACGAACACGACTCGGAGCGCATTTCCGGGTTGCTGCAGAGCGACGGCATGGTTGCCGTGTCCGAGGACGACGACGCAGACGTGGTGGTGCTGAACACGTGCTGCATCCGTGAGAACGCCGACAACAAGCTGTACGGCACGCTCGGCCACCTGAAGACGTGGAAGGACGCCAAGGACGGCCGCCAGATCGTGGTGTCCGGCTGCCTCAGCCAGAAGGACAAGGACGTCGTTCAGAAGCGCGCGCCGTGGGTGGATGTCGTCATGGGCACCCACAACGTGCACCGCGCCGCCGAGCTGGTGCGTGAGTCGCGCACGGCCGGTCCCATCACCGAGATCTACGACGAGGCGGTGCACGACGACCACGTCCTGTTCCCGAGCGCCCTGCCCGCGCGCCGCGAGACCACCTACAACGCATGGGTCACCATCCAGATCGGCTGTGACAACACGTGCGCGTACTGCATCGTCCCCGCCGTGCGCGGCAAGGAGATCAGCCGTCCGTTCGGCGACATCGTGCGCGAGGTCGAGGAACTGGCGTCATCCGGTGTCACCGAGGTGACCCTGCTCGGCCAGAACGTGAACAGCTACGGACGCGACCTGGCCCTCACCGCGCGCCAGGCGGGCGACGACGTGCGCGTCTCGCCGAGGTTCGCAGAACTGCTGCGCAGCGTCGGTTCGGTGGACGGCATCCGTCGGGTCCGCTACACGAGCCCCCACCCGAAGGACATGCGCGAGGACGTCCTGCGCGCGATGGCCGAGACCCCGGCCGTCTGCGAGCACCTGCACTACCCGTTGCAGGCCGGGTCCGACCGGGTACTTGCCCTGATGCACCGTGGCTACACGGCCGCGCGGTACCTGGAGCGCCTCGCCGAGGCACGCCGTCTCATGCCCGACCTTGCGGTCACCACCGACATCATCGTGGGATTCCCCGGGGAGACGGAAGAAGACTTCGTGCGCACGCTCGAGGTGGCCGCCGAGGCCGACTTCGACTCCACGTACACGTTCATCTTCTCCCCCCGAGAGGGCACGGAGGCCGCAACGATGGCGGACCACTTCGTGGATCCCGCCGTGGTCGCGGACCGTTTCGAGCGTCTCCGCACCGTTGTCGAGCGTACGGCACTGCTGAAGCACGAGGCACGCGTCGGCCGCATGGAGGAGATCGTGGTGGAGGGCCCGAGTCGCCGTCTGCCGGACATCACCACGGGTCGCACGCGCCAGAACAAGCTGGTGCACTTCCGCACCGCGCAGCAGCTCCGCCCCGGCACATACGCGACGGTGGAGATCATCCGGGCCGCGCCGCACTTCCTGCACGGCGAGCTGCGCGAGGTCCTCGCGGAGGCGACGCACAAGATCCGCATCCCGGTCGCGAGCGCATGACCGCAGGCGCCGTCGTGGTGCTCGGCCCCACGGCGAGCGGCAAGAGCGACGTCGCCATGCACGCTGCACTCGCCGCGGGCAACACGCACATCGTGGCGTGCGACTCGATGCAGGTGTACCGCAGGATGGACATCGGCACCGCGAAACCCACGGCATCCGACCGCAATGAAGTGACGCACCACGGTCTCGACCTCTGCGAACCGAGCGAGCGCTACACGGTCTCTCGTTTCGTCGACGACATCACCGCCGCACGGGAGGACATTTCGCGGGCAGGTGCGCGCGAGCTGATTGTCGGCGGGACGGGCCTGTATCTCACGGCCATCACCGACGGATTGACGATGCCGGGGGAGTGGCCCGAGATCCGCGCGGAGCTGGAGGCGGACACAGACACCGCATCGCTCTTCGCCCGGTTGTCGGAACTCGATCCCGTCGCCGTCACGCGCATTGAGCCGAACAACCGCCGCCGCATCATCCGTGCGCTCGAGGTGTGCATCGGCAGCGGTGAGCCGTTCAGTTCGTTCGGCGAGGGGGTGTCCACGTTCCCGGACAACGGGGTGACCTACATCGGCATCAGGTGGCAGCGGGATGCACTTCGCGAGCGCATCGCCCGTCGTGTGCACCTGATGGTCGGGGCGGGCCTCGTCGAGGAGGTCCGCGGGCTGCTCGCCGAACCCGCCGGGCTCTCGGCCACTGCGGCGCAGGCACTCGGCTACAAGGAGATGATCGACCACGTCAACGGGTACGTGTCCCTCGATGTTGCCATCGCCGACGTGATCCTGCGCACGCAGCAGTTCGCGGTGCGCCAGGAACGGTGGTACCGACGGGACCCGCGCATCCGCTGGGTCGACGTCGAACGCGACCCTGTCGAGGAAGTCACCCCGTTTGTCCTCGCTGCCTTGTCGTAGTCTCGTGACGATGCAGTACACGCTCCGCAAGCACGACGGACTCGGGAACGACTTCCTGGTGTTCGACACTGCCCAGGGGACACCCTCGCGGCCGTGGGACGTGCTTGCCCGCGAATGGTGCGACCGCACGAACGGCCCCGGCGCGGACGGTCTGCTGCTGCTCGGGGGCGTCGGCACGACGGATCTCACGATGCGCCTCCACAACGCCGACGGCAGCATCGCCGAGATGTCCGGCAACGGCATCCGCTGCCTCGTGATGGCGGCACACCGTGCCACGACGAACGGCGTGGGCACCACCTACCGTGTGTCCACTGATGCAGGCCCGCGCGAGGCAACGATCATCGCCGACGATCCCGACGGCACCCTGCACATCAGCGTAGATATGGGTTTCGTGACGGACCTCCCGGTGCCCGACAGATGGGAGTCGCTCGGGTGCAACCCCGACCGCCCGGTGCGGCATGTCTCTGTCGGCAATCCGCACAGCGTCGTCTGGGTGGGTGACGTGTCGGAGGTCGACCTGAAGGCGCTCGGTGAGTTGGTGCCCCACGTGAACCTCGAGATCATCGAACCGGGCCCGGAGACGAACGGCGTCACCATGCGCGTTCACGAGCGTGGTGCGGGCATCACCATGGCGTGCGGCACGGGCGCGTGCGCCGTTGCGGATGCGG
>JBEGQK010000106.1:0-3963 GCA_041180985.1 Actinomycetota bacterium | reverse complement strand
TTGCGAGGTCGCCCGGGAACGCATAGCGGATTCCGTCGATGACGCGGAACGTGCGCGCGGACTTCTCCGGGTCCTTGAAGTAACCGAACGGGGTGAGCCCGCCGTTCGCAACCTTGCCCGTGCGGCCGTCGCCCGGCTTCACCTCGACGTCGTCATCGTCGAAGATCCTCGTGGTGGGGTTCATGGCGAATTTGGCCGTTTCCGCGACACTTTCGCGCGTGGTCACGCTGACGCCCATGCCGCCCTCGGTGCTGCCCATCGAGTCGACCAGCATGATCTGGGGGATGTGATCGATGAGCCGCATCTTCACTTCCTGGGTCCACATGACACCGGACGAGGCCATGCGCTGCATCGACGACGTGTCGTAGGGACGCCCCTTGCGCACCGCGGCGTCAAGGGCATCGGCGATCGGGCGGGCGAATGCGTCGCCCACGATGATCGTGTTGTTCACACGGTCGCGCTCGACCATGGTCAGCAGTTCGTCCGCGTCGAACTTGCGGTTGGCGAGCAGCGCGACCGTGCCGCCCGCGGAGTGCGGCATCATCGCGCCGATCCACATGCCCGTGCCATGCATCAACGGGCAGCACGGCGCTGCCACGTACGTGCCCGACGTCCTGCGGAGCTCCACGATCGACGCCACCGCCTCATCCAGTTCGGTGGTGATCGGCAGCTTCTGTGCGTTGAGCCCGTTGCCGACGAACGAGGCGGTCATCTCGCCGAGCCTGTACATCACGCCCTTCGGCATGCCGGTGGTGCCGCCCGTGTACAGCATGTAGACATCGTCTGGGCTGCGCTCGATGCGCGGTGCCGGGGCATGCGACGCAATCACGTCCTCGTACCTCACGTGACCCTCGACGTGAGCCGTTGCCGGTCCGTCATCCACCTCGACGAGCATCGTGAGGAGCGGCAGGTTCCCCGCGATCTCGGCGACGCGGTCCGCGAGTGACGCGTGGTACACGAGCGCCTTGCAGTCGGCGTTGTCGAGCAGGTACTGCATCTCCGAACCGAGGTACCGGAAGTTCACGTTGATGGGCACGACCCGTTGCTTGAATGCCCCGTAGTGCGCCTCCAGGTACTCGTTGCTGTTGTACAGGTACAGACCGACCTTGTCGTCGGGCCCCAGTCCGCCAGCTGTCAGTGCCGATGCAAATCGCGCGGCCCTGTCGTCGTACTCGCGCCACGAGAAATGCCTGTCCCCGAAGATGACCGCCGGAACGTCGGGAATCGCGTCAGCGATTGCCTCCCAGACGGTCGCGAAAGTGGTGTCTGCAATTGCCCCCATGCGGAGATACTGCCACCACAGCGGTCACTTCCGTTCACCCGGCCGCGCACCCTACGATCGGTTCATGCCCGTTGTGTCGCACACTGACGTCGACTCGTTCAGGCGCGACGGCTTCGTCGTTCTCCGCGGCGTGGTCCCGCCCGAGACCCTCCGCACGATCGAATCCGGGGTCGAGGCGAACATGGCCGCCCCCAGCCCGTGGTCGAACGACTACACACCTGACGGCTCCGGCGGTCGCTTCTTCGATGACTACGTGAGCTGGCAGAGAATCCCGCAGTTCGCCGAGACCGCACTGCAGGGTGTGCTTCCGCGCATCGCGGGAGAACTCATGGGGACGAGCACCCCGCGGTTCTTCCACGAGCACGTCCTCGTGAAGGAACCCGGCACCGCCACCCCGACTCCGTGGCACCACGACGATCCCTACTACGGCGTGGACGGAATGCAGAACGTCAGCCTCTGGGTGCCACTCGACCCCGTCCCGGCCACGGTCGCGCTCCGGTGCATCACCGGCAGCCACACCGTGCCGCGCAGGTTCATCCCCAACAGGTTCGTCGATGACTCGCCGTACGTTGCCGAGGCCGCTGGCTTCGAGTTGTTCCCATCGGCCGAGGAACTCGAGTCTCTCGGTCGGACCGTCGAGTGCCCCGCCGGACCCGGCGACGTCGTGGCGTTCCATTTCCGCACGCTGCACTCTGCGCCGGGAACGACCGACCACCCGTTGCGTCGCCGCGTGGTGAGCTACCGCTACCTCGGTGACGATGTGCGGTGGGCGTCCCGTCCGTGGAAGACATCGCCACCGTTCGCGCCCGAGGGACTGAACGACGGCGACGTGCCGGACGACGCTCGGTTCCCGCGCATCGAGATCCGGGCCTAGTTCACTCGCTGGGTCGTGCGATCAGCGTGGCCTTCAGGGTGACGCGATCGGTTCCGCGCTCCACGACGATCTCCACCTTCTCACCGGGCGCTGCGTCACGGATGATGCCGATGAGTGCTCCCTGGCCGGTGATCGACTGGCCGTTCACCTCGAGAACGATGTCGTTGACCTTGAGGCCGGCCTTCTCCGCCGGTGACCCTGCGGCGACCTCGCTGACGACGGCACCCACGCCGCCGTCGGTGCGGTCGGCGAGAGCGATGCCGAGATAACCCTGCTCGCGCGCGGTGCCGTTCGACTCCGCCCGCAGCACCTCGACCACCCGCTTCACCTCGCCGACACTGATGGCGAACCCGATGTTGTTCGCCGCCGACGTGTCCGTACTGCGCGCGACAGCGGTGTTGATGCCGATGACCTGGCCGGCCATGTTGATGAGCGGGCCGCCGGAGTTGCCCGACGAGATGGCTGCATCCGTCTGGATGAGACGGTTCAACGCGCCGTTGTCGTTCTGCATGGTGCGGTTCAGCGCGGAGATGATGCCGCTCGTGACACTGGCGCCGCCGTCGAGGTCGAGCGCGTAACCGACTGCCACCACCGGGTCGCCGACCGCGAGGCTGGCGGGGTCCGCAAAGGTCGCCGGGGTGAGGCCGGTGACGCCCGTGATCTTCACGAGTGCCAGATCGTTGCCGGCATCACGTGCGAGGACGGTCGCCTTGCGCGGTTCGGTCTCCCCGTTCAGGATGACACGCACTTCCTTCTCGTTCTCCACGACATGGGCGTTGGTGACGACCTCGCCGTCCGTGGTCACGATGATCCCGGTGCCGATCGCCTCGCCGTCGGTTGCCACCGTGTCGATGGTGACGACGCTCGGCGAGATGACGGCAGCGGCCTTGGCCACGCTCGAGTTGCCCACCTTCGACGGGTCGACCTTCGCAGCGGTGACGAGGGTGACGCCCTTGCTCCCGGAGCCGTCGGTCGAGGAGCCGTTGATCACGGCGCCGCCGATGAGACCGCCGATGAGGCCAGACACGAGGGAGACACCGACCGTGCCCAGACGGCCCCTGGAACGCCTCGGCTGCTCGGGTTCGGGGAGGGCGGGAGGGGTGTTGATCCAGTGAGGTTCGAACGTCATGGTGTCTTATTTATCCCAACGTCAGCGTGACGACCATACGGGTTCGTCAAGAATTTCTGAAGAATGCGAAAGGGGCGGCCCGCAGGCCGCCCCTTCCAGTGAATCCGGTTCCGGGGAATCAGCCCTGGATCTTGATCTCGATGTCGACGCCTGCCGGCAACTCGATGCGCTGGAGCGAATCGATGGTCTTTGCGTTCGGCTCGACGATGTCGATGAGGCGCTTGTGGATGCGCATCTCGAAGTGCTCGCGTGAGTCCTTGTCGATGTGCGGTCCACGGATGACCGTGAAGCGGTGCTTGTCGGTCGGCAGCGGGATGGGGCCACGGATCTTCGCGTTGGTGCGGGTCACCGTCTCCACGATCGCGCGCGTCGACTTGTCGAGCTGGTCGTGGTCGAATGCCTTGAGGCGGATGCGGATGCTGTTCGTTGCCATGATCTGCTACTTGATGATCTTGGTGACGCGACCAGCACCGACAGTGCGGCCACCCTCACGGATGGCGAAACGCAGACCCTCGTCCATGGCGATCGGCTTGCCGAGCTCCACGGTCATCGTGACATTGTCACCGGGCATCACCATCTCGGTGCCCGCCGGCAGAGCGATCGTGCCCGTCACATCGGTCGTGCGGAAGAAGAACTGCGGACGGTAGTTGTTGAAGAACGGCTTGTGACGGCCACCCT